>NZ_DKIK01000165.1:0-14414 GCF_002454215.1 Acinetobacter sp. UBA6720 | reverse complement strand
TCCTGATTTTAACTATAGCGATGTTGTACAAGGCTTAGTATTACCATAAAAGGGAACTGTAAATGAAACGTGTTGTAATCACTGGTATGGGCATCAACTCATGTATCGGTAACTCTTTGGAAGAGGTTACTCATTCTCTAAAAAATGGAATCTCTGGGACACGTTTTAACCCAACTTATGCTGAACTTAATTTCAAAAGTCATGTGAGCGCAGCAGCTGTTCAAGATTTTGATGGCATTGATCGTAAATTGAAACGCTTCATGGGCGTGTGTGCAATGTATGCTTACAATGCCGCTATTGCAGCCGTAGAACATGCAGGTCTCAAACAAGAAGACCTAGCTAACAACCCAAGATACGGTATTGCTGGTGGTAGTGGCGGTAACTCAACTGCTTCTGTTGCAGAGATGGTTAAATTACTGGAAGAAAAAGGTGCACGTAAAATTGGACCTTTCTTTGTTCCACGCAACATGAGTAATACGATTACTGCAAACGTTGGTGTTGCATTAAAACTACAAGGTATTGCTCACTCTATTACTAGTGCATGTGCAACTTCTGCTGATGCAATTGGTTATGCTTACAACCTGATTCAATTAGGTAAACAAGATTTAATGCTTGCTGGTGGTGGTGAAGAAGATCACTGGTCTCAAAGCTTACTTTTTGATGCTATGGGTGCATTGTGTTCTAAATATAACGATACACCAGAAACAGCATCTCGTCCTTATTCAGCTGACCGTGACGGTTTCGTGATCGCGGGTGGTGGTGGCTTTGTGGTTCTTGAATCACTTGAGCATGCTCAAGCACGCGGTGCGAACATTTTGGCAGAAGTAGTCGCTTATGCTGCCAACAGTGACGGTGCAGATATGGTTGCTCCATCTGGGGAAGGTGCTACGCGTTGTATCCTCATGGCACTTGATGAAGCAAAACAACATGGCATTGAACAAATCGATTATGTCAATACTCACGGGACTTCAACACCTGCAGGTGACGTAACCGAATTAAAAGCAATGGAACGTGCTTTTGGCGAAGGTAATGTACCTGCACTAAGCTCAACCAAATCAATGACTGGCCACAGTTTGGGTGCAGCAGGTGTACAGGAAGCAATCTACTCTGTACTAATGATGCAAAATGACTTCATCGCACCGAACATCAACGTTACAGAACTAGATGAAGGCGCGAAAGGTTTCGATATTGTACTTGAAAAACGTGATGCAAAACTGAATACTGTCATGAGTAACAGTTTTGGCTTTGGCGGTGTTAACGCTTGCCTTATTTTCAAGAAGTGGGATGCATAATCCCACCTAGGATTATCGATGGATGCACCTTCTGATGCTTTCTTGTGGGTAAAAGCATTACATATTATTGCCGTGGTTTGCTGGTTCGCTGCTTTGTTCTACTTACCACGTCTATATGTTTATCATGCTATGAGTGAAGATGCTGCAAGTCATCAACGCTTTGAGGTAATGGAACGCAAGTTGTATCGTGGAATCATGTGGCCTTCGATGATTGCTACATTAATTACCGCCCATTTCCTTGTAGAGTGGGGTGATGCAACTCGACATTACCATCAAGCGACTTGGTTTTACCTCAAAGTTGGATTAGTGGCTTTATTAGTGATTTATCATTTGGTATGTGGCTATTATCGTAAAAAGCTCATCGGAAATGCTCACTATAAATCACATAAGTTCTGGCGCTTTTTTAATGAAATGCCAACCTTAATTTTATTTGCTGTTGTGATTTTAGTTGTTGTAAAGCCTCAGTTCTAACTGGGGCTTTTGCTTTTCTTCTCTAAGAAGTCTTATATTCACAATAATAAAAACATGAAATTCATTTAAATATTTATAAAAACAGAACTATAAAACTAATGAATAGTCATAGCTCTTTATTTAGCAACACATGATCTATACTATGCTAAACAAATAGATGAACTCATTTAATGGCAAAGCTATGCTAACTTTTAATGCCCTTAAACGCTTAATCCATACACCATTTATTCTTCTTATACTTTTTATTTTCCGTCACTTAAAAAACTATCCGATTAGACATTTGACTGCTCAAGAAAAAATATTAGCGCAAATGGTTTTCGGTGACATGCTTGATTGCGAACGGCCTAAAATTATTGCTACGCGCTACCTCCCTTGGCAGAGTTGCGGTATTTTTATGGCCCCCAATGGGAATATTTATGTCAATCCTGCTGATTACAGCGAAGATTACGCTCTAGAGTCTAAGTTTATGCAGGGTATTTTTATTCACGAACTCACCCACGTCATGCAATATCAAAAAGGCATTCATGTACTATTTAAAGGTGCTTTATTACAATCAGCCTATTACCTCAGCTTTAAAAGTTACAATCCCTACAAATATACCTACCACCCTGACAAGGCATTTAGTACGTATAATATTGAACAGCAAGGCGAAATTGCGCGCGATATTTGCTCTGGAAAAATCCCAAATATTATCTGTTCACCTCAACTTCATTTGTAACTAAATAATCAATCTCACTTTGAACGTAACATTTTTTGCGTAATGTAAATGAGAATTCTTATAAATCAGAAATACTTATCTAAACTATAAAAGTGCGCTTATTCAATTCAAATTATTGAAAAAAATAGAACAGACTTATTCCAAATTAGCTTGTGATAAGGCAGTATACAAACAATAAAAATAATGAAGCCTGTTTCTATTCTATACAGAAAATCTCGTTATTTTTACGCAGAAAATATGGGATTGGTATATATTATTGATCTTGACATTTTTGTTTACTATTTTAATTGTTTACTATCGTATCATACACATCGTTGAAAAATTATATTCATAAAAATCAACACTGTGTGTATCTATATTCGTTATGATCTAGGATTAGGTTTGAATGAAAAGTTTTAAAGTTGCCCTTGCTCAGTTTTCTCCGCATATTGGCAATATTGACTCAAACACCCAAAAGATGATTGAGCAAGTAAATCAGGCGAAAAAACAAGACGCTGACCTGATTATTTTTCCCGAGCTTTCTGTTATTGGTTATCCAGCTGAAGATCTATTGTTACGTCCAAATTTAAATAAACGTATGCAAAAGGCTTTTGCACAACTTGCCGAAGTTAAAGATATTGTTATGGTTTTCGGATTTGTAAACCAGACAGAAGATGGTCAACGTTATAATTCTGCTGCTGTCATGAAAGACGGTCAAGTTTTGGGTGTTTTTAACAAACACAATTTACCAAACTATGGCGTCTTTGATGAAAAACGCTATTTCCAAAAAGGCCATCAGCATTTGGTGTTTGAATATCTTGGACATAAATTTGGTGTATTAATTTGTGAAGATATCTGGTCAATTAATACGGTCAAACAGTTGAGCCAATTAAATGTTGATACAGTTCTTGTACTCAACTCATCACCATATGAAGTCGGCAAACCACAACACCGTATACAGACCTTAAGTGAACTTGCAAAACAACTTCATCTAAATATTGTTTACGTTAACCAAGTGGGCGGACAAGACGATTTAATTTTTGATGGTACAAGTTTTGTCAGTAATCAAAATGGTGAGATTGCTTTACAAGCACCGAGCTTTAAAGAAGACATTTATATTGCTGAATTTGACCGTGATACAAAGTTATATAAAGTCACTGAATCTGCTCCTGCATTAGAAACATTTGCAGAAATCTATCAAGGTTTAGTCATGGCAACTCGTGACTATGTAGAGCGCTCAGGCTTCCCAGGTGTGATTCTGGGTCTTTCTGGTGGTATCGACTCTGCCCTTACACTTGCGATTGCTGTTGATGCAATCGGTGCAGAAAAAGTGCAAGCTGTAATGATGCCTTATACTTACACTTCTCAAATTAGTGTAGAAGATGCGACTGAACAAGCTCGCCGTATGGGGGTGACTTTCGGTATTGCTGAAATTCACTCAATCGTAAATAGCTTCATGCAAACCCTGTATCCTTTCTTTGGTAATTCACCAGCTGATGCAACTGAAGAAAATTTACAAGCGCGTGCTCGTGGCACATTGCTTATGGGTTTATCAAACAAGTTTGGTAATTTAGTCCTTGCTACAGGGAATAAATCTGAACTTTCAGTTGGCTACTGTACGCTTTATGGCGATATGGTTGGTGGCTTTGCGGTTCTAAAAGATGTTTATAAAACTATCGTATTTGAATTAGCAAAATACCGTAACAGCTTAAGCGAAACCCCTGTGATTCCTGAGCGTGTGATTACCCGCCCACCTTCAGCAGAACTTCGCCCAGATCAAAAAGACCAAGACTCTTTACCAGCATATGATGTATTGGATGCCATCCTTTACGCATACATTGAAGAAGATTTAGGTCAGGCCGACATTATTGCCAAAGGTTTTGATAAAGAAGTTGTTGAAAAAGTCATCCGTTTAGTTGATCGTAATGAATACAAACGTCGTCAAGGTGCGATTGGCCCGAGAATTACCTCTCGTGCATTTAGTCGCGAACGACGTTATCCGATTGTCAACGGTTGGACAGCGAATGACTGAGCAGAAAAACTCATCAAAAACTACAGCACTTGCTCAAGCACTTTTGCTTGAGCAGGTGGAATTTTTCAAAAAACAATTATCTATAGAAAACTCACCTATTTATTTCCAGCAGTTCATTCAGTTATTTATGCAACATGCTGACGAAATCAAGCTACATGAAGTTGTGGATTTAGAACAACTACAAGCCGTTGTGAAACGCTATGCTTTTGAAATGCAGCTAGGTGCCGGTTTACTTGAGTTTATTGGGGAAATCGCGCAGCGTATTTATTTATCTGCTATGAAGTCTCCAATTCAGTTACAAGACTTGGTCTCTGACCACCAATTTGAAATGTGGCTTTCTAAATTTTTAGAAATGGAACATATTCCTCATTATCTTAATCAGTTTTTAAGAACTAGCCCTTCTGTACAACAGCTTTGCCAATATATTGCAACCTCGACTCTAGAACAAAAATTACCAAAACTTCTAACTGCATCTAGAGTAGATGACTACCATTTTGAATGGCAACATAAGCTCAAAAAATTCTCTTTTTTACAACAACAACGCCTCGAGCATAAACTTGAAACTTGGATTGCCAGTTTTATTCATGAGCAACTTACAGAATTAAGTCTTTTATCGAGTGAAGATTTAGAAAGTCTAGTACGTCATGTTTGGGAAGATATTAGACATAAAAAAATGTATGAATTTATGAAACAGCTCACTCCTCTCGATGTAGAAGAGTTCTTTGTTTTAATTTACGAATACTGGAAAGAATTACGCCAATCGCAATTTATGCAAGATCTGATTTTGTATGGTGTCGAAGTTTTTTATGACTTTTATAAAGATCAGAGTTTATTTGAAGTATTAAGTGAGATTGGATTAACCGAAAGCGACTTACAAACAGAAGCTTTACGTTTTTATCCGAAGGTTATGGATGCCTTTAATGAACACGGTATTTTAGAACCATTACTTCAAGCGCTTTTAGCTCCTTTTTATCAAAGCTCAAAAACACTCGATATGATTGAAAAACATTTTAATGAGTAAAAAATAGATAAAAAGAAACCACGCAGGAGCGTGGTTTTTAAAATGGTGGCTATGACGAGACTTGAACTTGTGACCCCCGCATTATGAGTGCGGTGCTCTAACCAACTGAGCTACATAGCCGTAAACTGTGTGCGCATTATCTATAGTTCTGTATAGCAGGTCAATAGGTAAAAACCCTTAATGCCCATCAATTGAACAAATAAGATTCAGATCATCATTATTTGTTCTTTTTTTAGCATTTTTTACTTTAAACAATTGATCGGCCACAGAAATATATTAAAGATCTAATACTAGTTTTTTACCTTTAGCTCTCGACACACAAATCATCATGCTCTTTTGTGAAGCCTTTTCTGCATCACTTAAGTATTGATCAAAGTGATCTGCTTCGCCTTCTAAAATAGCAGTTTCACATGTACCACAAACCCCTTCTCGGCATAGACATTCCACATCAATATTTAATATTTCAATAGCTTGTAAAATCGTCTGATTACTTTGTACTTCAATTTCTTGATTAGATTTGGCAAGTACCACCGTAAATGCTTCACCATCTTCAGGAACTGTTGAGGCAAATTGTTCCCAATGAATGTATTCATCGCGGTAACGGTGCTTGTTACAACAATCAATCACAGCATCAATCATAGGTTTAGGTCCACATACATATACATGTGTGCCTTTTGGTTGCGATGAAATTAATTCGTCTAAATTAAGCATGCTGCCTTCTGAGTCAACATAACTAAATACATGCCCTGCATGTTTCTGTGTTAGCTCATCAAGTAAAGCTGCGTGTTCAGGTGAACGGTAAGCATAGTGCAGCTCATACTCTGCTCCGCGTGCTGCAAGCTCATCCATTTGAGGCAAGAATGGTGTAATGCCAATTCCACCTGCAATTAAAATATGTTTATTCCCTGTTTCAGCTAATGGAAATAAATTTTTTGGTTCTGAAATCTGAATTTCACAGCCTTCATTACACTGATCATGCATAAACACTGAACCACCCTTACCTTCCACATCTTTACGAACACAGACTTGGTAAGTTGATAAATCTTGCGTACAGCTCATCAATGAATACGCATTTGAAAGCTGTTCATTCATTTTGACAATAATATGGCTTCCCCCACTAAATCGAGGAAAGTTCTGCCCATCTTGACGTTTGAACGTAAACCGTTTGATTAAAGGGGTTAGCTGTTCCACACGAGTAACAACCGCTGGGAACATTTCATAATGATTAGCCATATTAGAATCCTTCTTTTACCGCATATTCTTGTTGTTAGGGCTTATCCTTAAAGCCCTAAACACATATATTTAATGGTCATAAATTCTTCAAGACCATACTTTGAGCCTTCACGCCCAACACCTGATTGCTTCACACCACCGAATGGTACAACTTCATTTGAAATTGCTGTGGCATTCATGCCGACCATTCCATATTCAAGCTGTTCTGATACTCGCCATAAACGTGAAATATTTTCGCTATACACATAAGCAGCTAAACCGAAGATCGTGTCATTTGCTTGAGCAACCACATCTGCTTCATCTGTAAAGCGAATAAGGGGCGCAACTGGACCAAAAATTTCTTCTTGGACAATTTCCATTGTACGGTCAACGTTAGTTAAAACTGATGGTTCATAAAAGGTTTGCCCTAGAACATGCTGTTTGCCACCACAAGCTACCTTAGCGCCTTTGCTCACTGCATCATCAATCAACTGCTGTGCTTTCAAGACTGCTTTTTCATTAATTAATGGACCAATTTGCACACCATCTTCAAGTCCATTACCGACTTTAAACTTTTGTACTTCTTGTACAAACTTCTCGGCAAAAGCTTGATAAATATTGTCGTGGACATAAATGCGATTAGCACAAACACAGGTCTGGCCCGCATTACGGAACTTGGCAAAAATCGCACCTTGTACAGCTTTATCCAAATCGGCATCGTCAAACACAATCAGTGGAGCATTACCGCCTAACTCAAGCGCCAATTTTTTAATGGTGCTTGAACACTGCTGCATCAATAAACGGCCCACTGGAGTTGAGCCAGTAAAAGTCAATTTCTTCACTTTTTCATGCGAAGTAAATACAGAACCAATTTCTTGTGATTTACCTGTAACAACGTTAATCACACCAGCCGGAATACCTGCTTTTTCTGCAAGCTTCGCAATCGCTAAAGCACAATAAGGCGTTTCATTCGCTGGCTTAATCACGACCGTACATCCAGCTGCTAAAGCTGGTGCTGCTTTACGGGTAATCATGGCGATTGGGAAATTCCACGGCGTAATCGCAGCCACCACACCCACAGGTTCTTTACTGATAATAAAACGCTGCTGATTATTGACGGTTGGAATCACATCACCATAAATACGCTTACCTTCTTCGGCAAACCATTGAATAAATGATGCAGCATAACGCACCTCACCTTTCGCTTCTGCCAAAGGTTTACCTTGTTCAATGGTCATGATTAAAGCAAGTTCATCGGTATGTTCGAGAACCAGTTTGTACCAAGCCAATAAAATATCTGCACGGTTTTGAGCAGTTAAAGCCTTCCAACTTTGCAAAGCTATATAAGCAGCCTCAACAGCCTGTGTCGCTTCGGCCGCTCCCATATTAGGAATTGTGCCAATTTCTTCACCTGTTGCAGGGTTAGTCACTGGAACCGTTGCATTTGACTGTGCATCTAACCATTGCCCATTAATGTAGGCTTGTTGCTGAAATAATTCAGTACTTTGTAAACTCGACATATCATCTTCCTAACTGAAGAATCAGGTGTAAGTCATCTTTACACCTGAATAAATCCATTTGTTTTATTTGTGATGCTGCGCCACTAAATGTTGGAAGTAAGCAATACCATGTTCACTAATTCCTGAACGTTGCTTATCAGTCATAATACGGCCTTGACCTCGATAACCACGTGATTTCAAACCACGTTGTACGCTTTCGACCAAGTTCAAATCTTCAGGACGGAATACATTGCGATACCACTCAATCAAATCTTTCTGATCTTGAGTGAGTTCTTCATTCGTGAAGTAAATATCGTAATGCTGCAAAGTCGTTTCTGCATCTACTGGAAACTCATAGATCACAGTCATGAAATTGCTGCCCGGTGGTACGTTGAACATCGTGCAAGGCCAAGTCCAGAAACCGTGAAATTCAGGATCTGTTACAGATGGATCAAGCTTGAATGATTTCTCTGATGAACGTGCAAAGCCATATTGCAATGTCCAGTTCTGATGTGTGGTATGCCAATATTTATCAACTTGTACGGAGTCAGCAAAACCTGGATGCGCTGGTCCACAGTGGTAACATTCTAGATAGTTATCAACAATCACTTTCCAGTTTGCTGGAGTTTCTGTCACAAAACGTGCTGCCAGTTTCAAATCTTTAATTACGCTACATGCTTGATTTAAACGCTCAGCAAATTCCGGAAGTTGGTCTTCTACACAAGTCGCATTTTCATCCATATTAATGAAAACAAAGCCTGCATATTCCTCAACTTTTAAAGGCACCATGCTTGAATTTTCTTTGTCAAAAGATTCAACGTGGTCACAGTTACGTGCCAAAGCTAAGCTACCATCTAGCTTAAAAGTCCAAGCATGGTATGGGCAAGTAATTACATTTTTTGCTTTACCACTGCCACTTAAAAGCTCGTGACCACGGTGCGGACACACATTATAAAACGCACGTAAAACACTATCTTTACCACGAATGATGACAATATTTTCACCAATTACTTTACGGGTAATATAGTCATTCGGTTGTGCCAATTCACTGCCATGTGCAACACAAATCCAGCTTTTAGCAAAGATTGCTTCTTTCTCATGCTCAAATACTTGCGATGAAGTATAGAAAACTTTAGGGAAAGTCCATGCAACATCTGGGTTTGCGCAAAAATCTTCAGGTAATTTTTCAACTGCACTCATGTTATTACTCCATTAAATTCTTTTCGTCCAAATGACTCGATATTAAATTCATATCTTTTCGACACTGCCAAACATGCGACGTATCGCACTCAGCATGTTTTGATATAACTGTTGAACTTCAGGACAGTCACGCATCAGACGTAAACTGCCATGTAATAAACCTTTGCCTAAATGGAACTCGTTAGGGATACCTACTTGTTCCAATTTTTGGGTAAGGAAATAACCGTCATCACTTAAAGGGTCATATTCTGCAACCGCCACAAAACTTGTAGGCATATCTGAAAAATCAGTTGCCAATAAAGGTGCTAGACGTAAATCCTGCCAATCTTGTGAATTCGGTGCATACTCCTTTAAATAAAAATGCATATCTTCCGTTGTGAGTAACGGCGCATGGGCATGCTGTTGTGCGGCTGGTGTATCAAGTGCTGTAGTTAAACACGGATAAAACAAAGCCAGACCTTGAGCTTGCATACCACTATGCTGTAGATGCACTGCAAGGGCTGCTGCTAAGTTACCGCCTGCGCTATCGCCTGCTAGAACGATATTTTCACTATCAATCTGCCAGTCAGAACCATGTTGTTTAAGCCATTGATAAACTGCTAAACAATCTTCAAAAGCTGCTGGAAAGCGATGTTCTGGTGCCATGCGATAATCCACACCAATGACAACTGCATTTAAGTCCTGACATAAATAACTGGTAATAAACTCATGTGAATCGAGTCCACCCACCATCCAACCGCCACCATGTAAATACAACACACATGGCCAACCAGCTTCAGGTCGTTTAGTTTTTGGTGAATACATGCGAACAGGTAGAGGATGCTCTGCATTTGCAACAACTCTATCTTCTACTTCGATCTTGCCATCACGAGGCAAAGTGTAGTGTCGACACATCGCGTCATAGGCCGCGCGGACTGAGTCAATATCTGCATCTGCTGGTGAATAAATGCTGCTCCAATACACAAGGCTTTGCATTTCTTCACTTAAAACATACGTGGTCTGTTCACATGTAGTCATTACCGTTCCCTCTAGCTGGTTTTTCTGTCCAGTTTGATTGAGCTTGCAAGCTCAAGCTGCATCCGTTTCGCATGTTCATCTTGAGTCTGGTTTAAACCAATTTCCACATCATCATAACCTTGTTGCTCAATTAAATGTGATGGGACTTTGGCATAATCCTGAATCAACCATTTCACTAAACCATAGGTTTGAATCAGAATAATCACAATGAATGGTAAAGCCGTCACAATAGTTGCTGTTTTCATTGTGTCTAAAGGTGCCTTACTAAAGATCATGGCAATTGGAACCAAAGTCAGCATGACACACCAGAACAGACGTGCGTTTGGCGATGGATCTTGCCCTTCACTTAAACCGCGTGTACATGTTGCTGAAACCGCATACCCAACCGCATCCATATGTGCTGCCAAGAACACCACCATAATGCCGAGGAAAATCCACATCATCAGCTTTCCAGCAGGTAACAGGCTGAGCAATTGTCCAATTGCAACCTCACCACCCTGTTGGCTTAAGATTTGCGGTACATTTACAGCCCCATGAATAAAGCTATAAACGCTGTAGTTTTCAAACACACCAAAGATAAACCAAAGACCAACACTGCCGCCAATCACCATGGCAAAGATCACTTCTTTAATAGTACGGCCTTTAGAAACACGCGTTACAAACAGTGCCACACCCGGTGCATATGAAATCCACCATAACCAGTAGAAAACAGTCCATTCACGAGTAAACTTGCCATCGCCCATTGGGTCGGTAAACAGACTCATATCAACAAAGTTGGTTGCCATTAACCCGAAACTCATTAATGAATTATTCAAAATGAATTGAGTTGGACCAAAGCACAGTACATAAATCGCAAATAACACCACGCCTAAACACACCATGTGACTTAAACGTTGCATGCCTTTATCCATACCTACATACGAACTAAGTGCAAATAGAACCGAAACACCCAAAATAATGATGACCTTAGTCATAAAAGTATTTGGGATACCTGTGAGCTGAGACAAAATATTGGTAAATGTCACAGCAGTGAGTACCAATGAAATCGTCAATGCGCCAAACATACAAAGCAAAAACATTAAGTCGACTAAACGACCAACCACACCAGTTGATTTAAAGCCTGTCACAGCCTCAATCACTGAAGCTAAACTTAAACCTTTGTTTTTTCTAACATGGTAGCTGTAGCACAAAGAAATTGATGCCAAAGCATAAATTGCCCATGCACTTAAACCTGAGTGAAAAAACGAATAAGCCACGCTATATTTCAATGCTTCTGCTGACTCAGGCGGTAAGCTCAAACCAGGTGTTTGATAATAGTAAGCCCAGTCTAAAAAGCCCCAGTACAGTATAGAAGACCCAATACCTGACAAAATGAACATGAATATCCATGACATCGTGGTGTATTGAGGCTTTCCTTCACCGAGTTTAATTTTGCCGTATTTACTAAAAGCTAGACCAAAAGTAAAAATAATGGCTAAAAAAGCAAACAGTAATACTGGGGTGGTAAATACCGATGTCGTCCACTGCATCCATGTTGCAGCGATCTTGATCGACTCTTGCGAATAAATCGCCAAACCAGCAACTGAAATAAATACAAACAGTAAACTGGTTACGGCAAGAACTTTATCCGTATAAATTTTTGTGTTTTGATTATCCATATCCATACATCCATTTTTGGATGGCGTTATTCCATAGCGAACACGTCCATTTTAATTTGGGCTACACACGATGCAATTGCATCTCCTACCTCATAAGTTTTTGCCTGACCGCCGATATCGGCTGTCTTTGGCCCATTAATTAATACATTCTCAATCGCCTGCATAATGTCCTGACCTGCTTGAATGCAACGTTCGTCTTCTTCGCCAAAGAATTCGAGCATCATTGCACCTGACCAAATCGCAGCGATTGGATTGGCAATTTGTTTACCGTAAATATCTGGTGCCGAACCATGTACAGGTTCAAACAATGATGGGAATTTTCTTTCTGGGTTTAAATTTGCAGAAGCAGCCAAACCAATAGTTCCTGTACATGCAGGGCCTAAATCAGAAAGAATGTCGCCAAATAAATTCGATGCAACAACCACATCAAAGCGTTCAGGTTGTAAAACAAAACGAGCTGCTAAAATATCAACGTGCTGTTTATCGGCCTGAATTTGTGGATATTGTTTTGCCATCGCATCCACACGTTCATCCCAATAGGGCATGCTGACCGCAATACCATTAGACTTGGTCGCTGCTGTAATTTTTTTCGCGTCACGCTGATTTGCAAACTCAAATGCATAACGCAAAATGCGATCTACACCATGACGTGTAAATACAGCTTCTTGTAAAACAAACTCTCGATCTGTTCCTTCAAAAGCCTTACCACCAATGGCTGAATATTCACCTTCACTGTTTTCACGGACCACGTAGAAGTCGATATCGCCCGGTTTTTTACCTACTAAGGGACATTTAACACCCGGCATTAAGCGCACTGGACGTAAATTCACATATTGGTCAAAACCACGACGGAACTGGAGCAGCGAACCCCAAAGCGAAATATGGTCCGGCACTTTATCTGGCCAGCCTACAGCGCCAAAATAAATTGCATCGTAGCCCTGCAAAGTTTCAAACCAGTCATCTGGCATCATTTTGCCGTGCTCAAGGTAGTAATCGCAGCTTGCCCAATCAAATGTATCTAGCTGAAGCTCAATGCCGTACTTCTCTGCTGCTGCCTTTACAACCTTAATGCCTTCTGGTAGAACTTCTAAACCAATGCCATCGCCTGCAATCGTGGCAACTTTATATCTTTTTGCCATAAGCTTCCTTCACACCTTCGCCTAATATCCTTGTATGGCTTAAACATGATGTTTTAAGCAAAAATGATCAACAACAGAACTATCACTCCAATGGACACGGATCGTGAACAATCTACCTAACCTATCGGATTTAAAGGTTTTTTGCACAGTCGCCAAACTAAAAAGTTTTGTCGAATCTGCTGAGGAACTAGGGACTTCGCCTGCTTTTATTAGCAAGCGAATTAATATTTTAGAAAACACGTTAAGCTGCAAACTTTTTCATCGCAGCACGCGTCACGTTAGTCTGACAGAAGATGGCAAACTCATCCTTGAGAGAGTTTCAAATATTCTTGAAGAATTTGATGAAGTCTGTGAACTGGTAAATAACCCACTCAGTACGCCTACCGGTCGTATGGATATTATTAGTAGCTTTGGTTTTGGCAGAAAGCATATCGCACCAATTTTGTCTAAATTAATGATGCTCTATCCAAAACTTCAGATTCATTTTGACACCATCGACAATACCAAGGACTTGATTCAACACAGTATTGATTTGGATATTAGAATTGGTAATGAAATTGCGCCAAACATGATTGCGAAGAAGCTGGCTTCTAATTTTCGTATTTTATGTGCGGCACCAAGTTATTTACTTAAACACGGCGTACCAGACAGCATTGAAGACTTGCAAACACATGATTGTTTGACGATTAGTGAGCGTGATCAATCGTCTGTGCTATGGAAATTTAGGCATGCTTCTGAAGATGTCTCAGTGCATATCAAACCACGTTTTGTTTCGAATAACGGCGAAATTATTCATCAACTTGCCATAGAAGGCCACGGGATTATTTTCCGATCAATTTGGGATGTTGCAGATGAATTAATTACAGGTCAACTCCAACACATTTTACCCGAATATTGGCAAGATGCAGATGTTTGGGCAGTTTATCCATCACGACTCAAAAGCTCATCTAAATTACAAACCTGCATTTTGTTTATTCAAAACGAATTGCTCAATCGTTTAAAGCATGTACAAAACCTAAGTCGTGGACAACTCATTTCACCAGCCGTCAAACGAGATCCACCACCTGAAAAAGTCTTTCTATAAAAAAGCCCTAAGTGAAGTGTATTCACTTAGGGCAATAAATCGCTTTTAAATTTTAAAAATAATATCCGATTGAAAGATAAAATAATTTATCC
>NZ_DKIK01000026.1:0-5583 GCF_002454215.1 Acinetobacter sp. UBA6720 | reverse complement strand
ATCAATGCGCTGTTGCAAAAACAAATCCTAGCCACACCTGCAACAGAACATCTGATTTCACAAATTGCAGAGCACATCAAATTTGCTTTGATTCACCCCATCAATGAATCAACAAAAATTGCCGATGTGATTCCAGTACTCACCATCGACAAAATTGCGCAGTATGTCGCGAGTAAAAGTGGGCATCGTCAACGCCTGATTAAAACTGTGGTAAATAACCCAGCTTTTTCAGCCATGATTACTCAGCTCATTCAGCACTCAATTCAAGACTATTTAAACAACTCCGTCATGACCAAACGTGTGCCGGGTGTCTCTAGTTTTATGAAAATGGGCAAGTCGGTACTTGAAACCGTCACGGATTCAAACCTAAATGACACCATCGGTCATTATTTGCAAAAGAACATCTTAAAACTCAGTCAAATGAGCGAACAAGTGTTAAATCAAAATTTTAATGATGAAAAGCTGTATCATTTTCAAGCCAATCTTTGGCATAAAATCAAAGACATGCCTTTATCAGTTTTAAAAAATTATGTAGAAGTGCAAGACTTGCCTCAAACCGTCGCTATGGGTCACGAAATTTGGGAACATATACGTCAAACTAACTATCTGCAGCAACAGGTACATGATGGTGTTTATGCTTGGTACATTCGCAACCAAGAACGTCCTTTTGATTTACTCCTACGTGACTTAAATATCGACGAAGCTTTAATTCAAAATGAACTTCAAGATTTATTGAATCCTATTATTCAAGAGCTCATCCAATCACATTACTTGCGTGATCGAGCACGTTATTATTTAGAACAGTTTTATTATTCTGACCAAGCACAAGCGATTCTAAAACGATAAAAAAAGCCGCATTATGCGGCTTTTTTCTTTCATAATTTAGAATGCATACTTCAAGCTCGCATAATAAGCTCGACCTGGTTCGTTATAGGTTTGACTTGTCGACTCACTGTCTCTCAATTTCTGCTCATCAAAAATGTTACTAATTCCGACACGTGTACTTAAATTTTTACTAAATTTATAACCCAAATTGATACCAGCTATACCATAACTTTTTACAACGCTTGGTTTAAGCGCATCATTTGCCCCACCTGAACCAACCCCAGCTTCAATACGATTTTGAGCATATTGACGTGACTTCTGACGACCATATTGGGTATAAATAAAGTTTACATCCAGTTGGTCAGTAATATCATAATCGAAGATTGAATTGATCGTATAATTCGGCACTAAAGAAAGTGGATTGCCTGTAGACTTATCTTCCGAGTCCATCATATAAGTGAAGTTATTGGTCCAGCTTATCCCATCCCATTCCATTCCAATACTACCTTCAAAACCTTGGATTAAGGCCTCAGGTATATTTTCCCAACGTAAGACATTCCAATTCACTCCAGACGTTGTTGTAGCTGTAGCTAGAACTTCATCACCTGCTGCAATCTTGTCTTTATAATCGTTTCGGAACCAAGCCAAGCTTGCATTTAAATTATCTTTTGCAAACTGTATTCCTAACTCTTTATTTACAGAAGTTTCGGGTTTTAAATCGGCATTCCCTTGAAGTAAACAACGGTTTTGAATCGTTGCAGGACACCCATTACCATTTGTTGATAACAAGTATCCTTCTGAGTTCTGATACATATTCGGCGCTTTATACGCTCTTGCTATACCACCTTTTAAAGTGAAATAGTCTCCAAGTTTTTGAGTAATATTTAAACTTGGACTCCAATTCGATCCCGATTTATCATGATCATCAAACCGAACACCCAAAACTAAATCTGTGCTATCTGTAACTTTAAAATTATCTTCAAAGTACACAGAAGCGATACGTGAACTCATATTGCTACGGTCTTTTGGAGCTATCGCATCTAGGCCTGACGCACTTCCAGTTGATCCAACCGTTGTGTTTGCTTCATCTTTAAAATCATCTTCAATCCATTCAGCACCTACAGTGATATTTTGGGGAACATAAAATTCCAGAGGAATATTCACCTCACCGTTTAAACGGAAAGTATTTAGTGTTGATGTTGATTTATCAGTTGCGGTATTAATACGACCCTCTGTACTCCCTCCAAGGCCTTCTAATAAGCGTTTATTTTTAGTTTTATCATATTGAATTATAAATTTATTATTCCCCCAATCCCACTCGCCATCATGCATTAATGAATAGCTATCACGATACATTGTATTCGTTTCACTACCGTATAGAGCTGAAAGAATGGCATTGGCTTCCGCATCCGCATTCAGTTGTGAATCCCCTGAATAAAGATTACCTTGACGACTCGAAGATGCATCAAATGTTAGTGTTTGACCATCAACAATTTGCCAAGCTAGGCGTGCTGAAACATCTTCATTCTTAACACCTTCTCGACCTGCTGCTGTACTATTGATTGACTTATTAATGTCAATCGCATCAGGCTGTGTCTTATTAAAGTTACCGTATAAGCGATAAGACAAGACATCCTTAATAATTGGTCCACTAAGATTTATACTGACACGCCCTGACTCCCCTTCTTTCGAGTCCTCTGGCTGATTCGCATAAAATTCAACCGAACCATGAACTTCGTTTGTGACTTTTTTAGTTTTAATATTAACAACACCACCCATGGCACCTGAGCCATAACGAGCAGCCGCTGGACCACGCAATACTTCAATAGATTCAATCGCATCTGCGGGCACCCAGTTTGAGTCACCGCGGGTATCACGTTCCCCTCTCCAGCCATAACGCACAGAATTTCTCGAATTCACAGGCTTACCATCAACCAAAATCAAGGTATTTTCTGGCCCCATACCGCGAATATCAATTTGGCGGTTATTACCACGTTGTCCCGTTGCACTATTGCCTGTTAAATTTACGCCAGGCATCCGACGTACATATTCAGAAATATCATTTACAACAGGTAATTTTTCTAAATCTTTATCCGTAATAATAGATGCGCCTAGAGACTGCTTAACCTGTTCCTCAGCCGTTAATACAATCGTTTGTAATTGTGTTGTATCTTTTTCTGCCCCAGTAGTCAGCGATTCATTCGCCATCGCAAATGAACTCATTGCCCCTACAACAGCCAAAGCCAAAGTTGATCTCGTCAGATTTTTACCCATAACGCATACACCCAAATACAAAAGAAGGAGAGATTGTGTAAATTTCGTAGGGTATCTTAACAAATGATAAACATATTGCAATAAGTATTGATAATTATTCTCAGTTACATTTTACCTTTAGATAAAATATAACCCCCTAATTTAAGGAGGTTATTTGGTAAAATGGTTTAAAAATTATTTGAAGTACGCGCCTTCTGCCTGCGTATGATCCGTCTGGTCAATAACACGACGTAACTCAGGAATGTGTTGTTGCAGAGTCGTTTCAACACCTTGTTTCAAGGTGACATCAATCGCTGAGCAACCTTGGCAACCACCACCAAATTTCAATACAGCCGTTAAACCATGCTCTTCATCTTCAACAACTTCAACCAATGCACAGTTACCGCCATGACCAGCTAGACCTGGGTTAATTTCAGATTGAAGAATGTAAGTAATACGCTCTTCAATTGATGCATCAGGACCTACACGTGGCACTTTCGAATTCGGTGCGCGGAATGTCAATTGCCCACCAAAACGGTCTTTATTGTAATCAATCACCGCATCCAACAAATATGGAATAGACGGTGTGTCGATATATGCAGGAAAGTCTGGATAATCTTGACGATAATCGGTTGGGATCACTTCTTCAGGCGCGCTATATGCCATACAACATTCAGCACGTGGTGTACCCGGATTTTCAACAAATACACGTACAGCAATACCAGGTGTATTTTGTTTTTCTAATAAATCACGTAAATACTCTTGTGCAGTTGGAGTAATCAATAAGTTTGGAATTTCCTCTGCAACTGCAGTGCTGCTGTTCTCAGTCGACATAACAATCATTTCCTCAAGCTGAAGCTGCTATTTTAACTGAAGATGCGGGGTAATGAAAAAAAATCAACCAAAATTGTCGGATTTATTGTGAAAGTTCATCTTTTCAATCAATTTAATGGCATTATGGCTACAAGTTATTCATTTGTAGAACATCTCAGAAATGTTGCATTTACCTTTTAATCATACAGTTACAATCATTATTATTACTGTCATTATTTCTATGGTGGCATTTTCAAACCAGAATGTCATGAACCGCTTGATTTTTTGGCCACCTGCAATGCAACGTGGACAATACGATCGTTTCATTACCCATGGCTTCATTCATGCCGATGGTATGCATCTTTTGTTCAACATGTTCACGCTGTTTTTCTTTGGTAGCATTATTGAAAGTTTTTACCGCCAATATTTCTATGACTTAGGCTTCGTTTTATTTTATTTGGGTGGTTTAATTTTCGCCATTTTACCAAGTTATTTAAAACATAAAAATGATGTGCGCTGGGCAAGCCTTGGCGCCTCTGGTGCAGTCTCTGCGGTACTATTCGCTTATGTATTGTTTGAGCCTTGGAAGCTGATTTTTGTGTTTTTTATTCCTGTACCCGCGATTATTTTTGCTGTGCTCTATGTGGCTTATAGCATCTGGTCTGGCAAGAAAGGCAACTCCAACATCAATCATAGCGCTCACCTCTGGGGTGCAGCTTATGGCGTAATTATGACTGTCATTTTAGAACCACGTTTAATTCCGCATTTCCTAAGCAAATTGACTCAGCTCCCATTTTGAAACTGGGTTGACAGGCTACATATACCTTGGATCAGGCGATAACACAAATCCAATAACATTTTCGTAGCACAGGCGGACCATGCTTTTAAGATAAGAATCAGGACAATCATGAAAGGGAGAGATTGCAATAAAAATCATATCTATCTTTATCACATTGATGATGTTCCTTACTTTAATCGCCTGTGCTATACAAACATTTGAAAGGCATATCGTCTACGGCCCTGATCATTTTGATTATCCATCTGGTCATGACGATTTTTGCCCATTGTAACCCAGCCTAAAAGATCACTATTCACGCAAAAGTCTACTATATCGAAGGCTTTATATTGCACATACTTTTACACAAATTTGGTATGAAATGCCAAGTAAGAATTCAATTTGGCATAGATAATGTATACAACTGTATATAAATAGCAAATGCCAGTGAGATTTCTTGCATGTCCAATCCCCTAGATGGTCTTCAATTTCCAATTCATCCAAAAACACAAAAAGCCAGCACTTCACGCACTGGAAAAGAAATTATTGCGGAAGCACTAGCTAATGTCGATCATCAAATTGCTGTTGAGGTGTTGGCAGAGAAAAACTGGCGTAAACAATATCCACGCTATTTTAAATCCTTGGTTGAGTTAGGCATTGCCAATCAAACAGCTCCTATTCAAATTGCTCAGGATGGATTAAACAAGGCACATCATGTTTTTGAATTCTATCGTGACAATCAAAAATATCTTGTTAAAGATGTAATGTCGCTTGAAACAACACCCTTGCATACTATTAAACTCAAAGGTGAAAGCACTGCTCTGCCTGAGTGGTCAGTGCCTTATAAAGGCACACAGCTTAAAGGTGAAGGCTTACTCGCTCAAATCCAAATATGGTTAGAGGCTGGGGTGATTGAA
>NZ_DKIK01000135.1:207-5873 GCF_002454215.1 Acinetobacter sp. UBA6720 | reverse complement strand
TCATTGTTCCACCTCGATTAGATTTTTATCTAAAAATAATTTGTATTTGATTGGTTGTATCTGCCATACATAATGTAGAGCAGTGAAATCCATATAATACTGATACTCCATCCCGCAAGGACATCGGACGGGAAATGTACCCCAAGATAGACTCTTGAAATTCCCATCATCAGCATCCATAAAAGAGCAATGCAGACAATAAAACGATGTGCAGGAAATGGGCGACTTAAGAAAATGGCAAGACACGCCAAAGTGGCAGCATACATACTGTGCGCACTTGGAAAGGAAGCACCATAGCTCGTCACTAGGTGAAACATTTCTGGTGGGCGTGGTCTTGAAATTAAAAATTTAAGTAGCCAAACAGAAGCAATGCTTCCAACTACGCCTAAACCTATAAAAATGACATCTTTATACTTTTTATACCATGCACGATGGAAACACCATAGACAGGTTAAAAATAATACAAATGGCATGCCGCCGAGTGCAGATAAAAGTATTGCAAACTTATTTATAGGCTCAGTTCTCAACGTACTGAAATTTTCAACTATTGTTAAATCTAGCGATGTTAATGGTTGAAAAAATAATACTAATATGCTGATTATAAATAGAATAATACCGATAAAAAGCAACAAATAAGGCATGCTAAAACTCGTGTCATTTGAACCGATTTGAGCGCGGTTATTTACTGGGTTAAAGTGTACTCATCAGTACACTTTAATTCAAGTGTTGATTAATAATGCATAAAATTTTGTTCATAGTCTAACAAGTGCTCAAAATGGGTACAAAATCATTTTGTATGGTGTTTTGTACTGTTTGAACTTTCTTCAACTTCAAGTGGTACTTTTGGGGGCCAAAAGAAATCACTTGGGCGAGTCAGAAAATGGGTGAGTACCAATTTTGCTAAAGGTTTCCATTGTTCAAAACGAACTCGACGTGCACGTAAAGCCACAATAATAGTCAAGGTAAAACTGACAAATAAGTTTGTTAGACCAATGCACAATACCCCAAGGAAAGATACAATAATCAAGCCAATTTCAGGACTGCCATTAATATTCATCAGGCCTTGAATAAAGTTTGCTGAAGCAAAGGCAATGTGTCGAATATCTAAAGGTAACCCCAAAATGTAGCCAATGGTTCCCATACTTCCTAGCATAATCCCGAATAAGAAGTTACCTGCCAACGCACCTAAGTTACGTTCTATATAACCTGCAAATTTATCGAGCCGTTCTTGTCGCATGATGGTTTTGAGACGTGGGTGTGCTTTTAAGCGAGGACCAACTTTGCGGTAGACGGCCATATTATCGAAATAGCCCGCCAGCAGACCTGACAAAAATAAACACACACCAGCAATAGCAGCATGGGGAATGGCTAAAGAGGTAAATGGATTCAGGTCGTGTAGTGCTTTGCTGGCTTTTGCATGTGTCATCAGCGGTTCGTGTAGCCCCGTTGCCCAAGCCCATGCAATAAAGGCTGCAACGGGTATGGCAATCGAGATATTACCCAAAATAGCAATGAACTGGGTACGGATAATATTGATAATCAATGCTGCTAATTCAGCAATTTGCGCGGTTTTAGAACCTTTGCGGTGTTGTACTGTTGCTGCAAGGGCTGCAGCAGTCATCGCGGGTTGTTTAGTCGCTACAGTAAAGTGCAAGACATGAATCAGCATAAAACCTAGTGAGTAATTCATACTGTAAATAAAGGCTTGCATGAGTGGTGCCATGACCATACGTGCCGACAAGGTTTTGAGCGTTGCCATGATGGCAATAATAACCCCTGCACCTGCTGCCGATTTGTACATGGCCAAAAAGCCTTGTTTGTCTGTACTTACATAGTGTTCACCTGTTTTACTGGCATTTTCAGTTACCTGTAACGCAATGAGTTCACTGTTGGTAGTGAGTAGAGAGCGTACGCTGCGTTCGCTATAAATCGCAGCGGTAATATCGACCAGAAGGTTGCTAATGGCTTTATAGTGCGCTTCGCCTTCTTCTACAATCAAATTGAGCAACAGTTCAACACGGTCTAAGCACTGTTCTAATAAGGATATGAGATAAGTTAGGCTCACACTTACCCCAATGCGTTTGGTTGAGCGACGAATTTTTAGAACTACATCACGACACTGCTCAATCATAACCAATGCCTGAGATGCATCGGGTGGTGCAACCACACTGGAAACATCGGCGTCGTGATGAGCTTTTTTATACTGTTGAATGAATTCGATCATTTCGCGATTCTGAACTAAGAAAGGCGATTCATATTCAGTCAGTTCAGGATGTGCATTAATAAATTCAGGATATAAACCAATACCACTAATCCGATAAGACAGCACCGTGATGGCTTTAATCACTTCACTGCGAATTTTGACTTTTTCTTTTTGATTGGCATGGCCATGATTGAGCAGGTTCAGCAGTTGTAGCCAGTCACTGTCTTTGATGTTATCAAGCCAATATTTATCACTTCGGTTGGGGAAAACACGACGGACTAAATCTTGCAACTGCGTCTCGTCGTTAATCAGCGGTAAAAAATGTGCGCCTAAACGCTGCGACAATTGATTCCAAAAACCATCTAAAGACAAAATGCCAGTATCGGCATACAGACTGGTTTGTTTGTATTGGGAAATCAGGCCTAAGATGAAGCTTTGCAATGTTGAGCCTGCATCAGGCGTAATCAACAAAGCATGAATTAATGCTTGTATTTTTTGATGAATTTCATCAGTTTGATATGAGTCAGTAGGGCGAATACGTTCCACCAACTCAATTAAAAGTTGGTCATTTAAAGCAACTTGAGGATGCTCAAGTTGCTGCTGCATTTGAGAGAAAAGATCATTAAATTGTATATGCATAAGCAAGTTAAAAACGTTCTAAGGCATGATTTGTTATTGAATTCGATGCAAAGCCAGTTGGGTTAGATTAACCAAAGCTTGACGATATTGGCTTTCAGGTAAAGCCTGTAAAGCGTCTAAAGCAGCTTCGGTTTCTTCGTGCGCACGCTGACGACAATAGTCCAGTGCACCAGAGTTGTTCACAATTGCAATGACTTGTTCAAGATCTGCCGTTCCACCTGTGGCAATACTTCTACGAACGACATCATGCTCTGCGCCCGTTGTGTTTTTCAATGCTGAGATTAAAGGTAAAGTTGGTTTACCTTCCATCAAATCATCACCAATATTTTTACCTAATGTTTCAGCGTCTGAGGTGTAATCTAAAATATCATCAATAATTTGGAAGGCATTGCCGAAGTGACCTGCGAATAAACGCAGTGCTTCTCGATACTGTGGCGTACCTGAAAGAATAGCAGCACCTTCAGTTGCCAGTTCAAATAAACGTGACGTTTTACCGTGAATAATATCTAAATAAGTTTGTTCTGTGGTTTCAGGCTGATGTTGGGCTTGAAGCTGTAGTACTTCACCTTCCGCAATTTCACAGGTTCCTGTAGAAAAATCTTTGAGTAAAGTCATGTCGCCCAAATCGACCAACAGATCAAAGGCACGTGAAATGAGGAAGTCACCGACCAGAACTGCAGTCTGATTGTTCCAAGTCGCGTTCGCTGTTGGTCGACCACGACGTAAACCAGACTCGTCCACTACATCGTCATGAACTAGAGTTGCGGTATGAAGCATTTCAATGATTGCAGCAAGTTTACGTTGACGTTCTAAATCTTCTGCACCACAGGCTTTTGCTGCTAATAAACACATAATTGGACGCATGCGTTTACCACCTGCTTCAACCACATGTTTACTCACTGCCATGACTAGAGCCACTTTAGAGGTAATTCCTTCATTAATAAATGTGTCCATCATGGCAAAGTCTTGAGCTACTGGGGCGAGAATATCTTGCTTAAAATCGACGGTCATTTGAAGAGAAGCCTCATCTATATAAAGTGATAAAAATCAGCAATACAATTATGGTTTAAAATAAGGACACATGTCTAAATCATTCATTTCAATCATAAATAAGGCTAGCATTGTGCGAGGCTATATTTTAGAAAGACAGTTCCTTATTTCCCCGATGTATAAGCGTACCGTATTTGTACGTCTATTTATACCTTCGAATCAATTCCTTCATACTATAGCGAATTGATTTTAAAAATCTATTTCATTGTAAGCAAACTCTAGCCAGAGTTGAACTGTAATTTGTTGATTGAGTTTTTCCCGATTATTAAATAATCGTTAATTTAGTCGAATAAGTTTGGCAAATCTCTTGTTGTTTGATCAAATATCACTTAAAATCCTTGCCCTTGATTAACCCCAGTGGCGTTCGTATTAAGATCGGTATATTCCTTTATCGGCACGACGACACGGGCATGTTTGGAGTACATTATGTACGCAGTAATCCAAAGCGGTGGTAAACAGCACCGTGTTGTAGAGGGTGAAACCCTTAAAGTTGAATTGTTGAAAGCTGAAACTGGCGCAACTATTACGTTTGATGACGTACTAATGCTAGTAAATGGCGACAGCATTCAAATCGGTGCTCCAGTTGTTGCTGGTGCGACTGTAACTGCTGAAGTAGTTAGCCATGGTCGTCACGACAAAATCCGTATTGTAAAAATGCGTCGTCGTAAACACTACCGTAAACAACAAGGTCACCGTCAATGGTTCACTGAGTTGAAAATTACAGCTATTTCAGGCTAATCACGAGGAGTAATGAGACATGGCAACTAAAAAAGCCGGTGGTTCGACTAAGAACGGTCGTGATTCGAACCCTAAAATGCTTGGTGTTAAAGTTTACGGTGGTCAAACTGTAACTGCTGGTAACATCATCGTTCGTCAACGTGGTACAGAATTCCACGCTGGTACAAACGTAGGTATGGGCCGTGACCATACTTTGTTTGCTACTGCTGATGGCGTAGTTAAATTCGAAGTGAAAGGTCAATTTGGCCGTCGCTACGTAACTGTTGAAGCGTAAGTTTTAATAGTAAAAAAGCCCACAATTTAGTGGGCTTTTTTTTGTCTTTTAATAACAAGGATCTGTTTTTTACTTCTGCTTGCCTATAATTTAAGTCTCAAAATCACAGTAAATAGTGATGTGTATCACATAAAATAAGCGTGTAATAGAACTGTAAAACTAGAAGAAAAGGCAGATAGATATGGACAGAATAGATAAAAATGTCTGGCCTGATTCAGGCAGCCATATGGCAGAAACCCTTGGGCATAAGTTCAAACAAGAGCAAAGCCATATCAGTGCCGCAGTAAAAGACATTATTCAGCGACGTTGTTTTTTATTTCATCATGATTTTCATCGAGAAAAATTCACTTTAAAAGCAGTTTTGTTGGGTGCGATGCTCATTACAGCACATGGTGTGTGGGCTGGTGGGAGTGAAAATAATTGCTATTTTAAGAATGACTATTGTGGTGGTCAGGTTGGACCTGCTGGGCCTGCGGGTGCAGATGGTCAAGATGGAGATAGTGCCTATCAAATTGCTTTAAATAATGGATTTGTAGGAACTGAGCAAGAATGGTTATTAAGCTTGCAAGGAGCGGATGGTATAGATGGTCTTAATGGTAAAGATGGTATCAATGGGGCTGACGGTCTAGATGGACAAAATGGTGCAAGCGCTTATCAAGTTGCTGTCAATAATGGATTTGAAGGTAGTGAAACACAATGGCTTGAAAGTCTACAGGGTGATACAGGAGCGACAGGTGCACAAGGTATCCAAGGTGTGAAAGG
>NZ_DKIK01000135.1:0-159 GCF_002454215.1 Acinetobacter sp. UBA6720 | reverse complement strand
CCAAGGTGTGAAAGGTGATACTGGGGCAACAGGCGCAACTGGAGCGCAAGGTGAACAGGGCCTCCAAGGCTTACAGGGTGAACAAGGCATCCAAGGTGTGAAAGGTGATACTGGAGCGACAGGTGCAACTGGGATGCAAGGTGAACAGGGTCTCCAAGG
>NZ_DKIK01000160.1:480-3056 GCF_002454215.1 Acinetobacter sp. UBA6720 | reverse complement strand
CGATAAATTGAATGCAAACTGACTGGAACATGAGAAGCAATCTGTTCAGGACTCCATTGAAGATCAAGATAAGAGATGACATGTGCCCACATTTCACAAGGGATTCTTTTAGGATTAGGACAATGTCGTCTTCGAGCTACTTTATTGGCATGTTTAGCGAAATAGCCATTTCTAGCTCGATTACGTTTGATTTCTCTAGAAATGGTTGAAGGTGAACGATTCAGCCTCCAAGCGATATAACGTTTAGAAAAACCTTCACGTAACAATGTATAAATCTGATATCGTTCTTCTTGGGTAAGATGAGTATAGTTCATGATGCAACTTTGACTTTGGTCGGTCGGAAGCAAAATGCTAGCTCATCTTGCTTCTTTCCAATAATTTAATCTCTGTTGCACTTCATTTGAGAATCTAAGATTGCTTTAAAAATGTTGAGGTGTTGATGATTTAAAATAAATATAACAAACGATATAATTAATTTTTAAAATTATACTTCTTTTTATGTCATTGCTTTTCACGATTTGTGCTTTGCATTTTGTTGCACAGCTTAGTCCCGGTCCTGATGTTTTGCTGATTGCCAAAAGTTCAGCTTCGACCACACAAAAAAATACGTTAAAAACTATCTTAGGTATTTCCGTTGGCATCGTGGTTTGGGTGGTTTTAACCTTGTTAGGTTTTACTGTACTCATCGACAAAATGCCATGGATTCAACAGCTATTGATGTTGGTTGGTGGGGTGTTTCTCGCACGTATGGGCTGGTTCATGTTGAAAACAGGCATCAACACAATACAGCAAGACGCAATGCTGGATGATGGTCAAAAACTGGCTACACCGAAGGCCAACCATTATTTCATGTCAGGTTTGCTGACGAACTTGTCCAACCCGAAAACGCTGATTTATTTTAGTAGTGTGTTTTCACTAGCCTTGAGTTCTAGCGCAAGTCCTTACTTAAAAATGCAGCTTGCGGTGATTATTCCAATTCAAACTTTTATGACTTTTGCATTGTTGATGATGCTTTTGTCATTACCTAAAATTAAGGCGGCTTATCAGCGTTCAGGAAGTTATATCGACATTTTTTCTGGTGGGTTGTTCCTGATTTTTGCTTTATGGCTTTGGTATGATGCTCTTGCAATCTACATCTAAGTTCTCTTTAAGTTCTTTAGATGATGGGATCTGTTCCAAGGTGGAGGCCTCGTCTTTTTTACTCTGTGTATAACGGTTAGGCTGCAATGTCGCTTCGGTATTTTCTGAGCCCTTATAGCTACGACTACGGTTGGCACGTTCGCGTAAACCGCCTTTTTTGATCAACTGAACCATTCTTTCTTCCTCATCGTTGCATCGTATTTTAATAAACAATCGCTAGAAAACTAAAGGGTTTTAAGCAAATATGATGGAATACGTCAAAAACTATTATGTTACAAAATGAAATTGTCATGATTGGGTGTTATAACAAGGAATTGTTTTTAATTCAGTTGATTAGTTTTACGGTGTAAGTTTTTGCTGACAGCATTTCAGGTTAATGGTACTTGTGCCTCAACAAATACTCACATAAGATAAATTAATCTAACATTCTGTGAGGCAGGGTGATGGACAATAAAAACAAGAAAGTAAGAAAACAAAGGGGGAAAGTTATGCTCTATCAATATCACTGCGCTTGTTGCGAAACAGTTGTCGCATCAACAGACAAAGACTGCCCAAACTGTGGATCACACAATATTAGAAGCCCTTTTGGATTTTGGATTTTCTGTATTGTTGCATGTTTAGCAGCGGCCATTATTGTTAAATCTGTACAAGTTTATTTGACGGATCGAAATAGTGAACCTACCGCTGTGACTTCACTTTTTGATGTGCTTAATCATGAAAATAAACCAAAGTAAGTGATGTTCAATGACTTCACGATTGAACTGATGGGCTATTTTCCATCAGTGAAAATAAAAAAACCCGCATTAAGCGGGTTTCTTTTGGAATCAAACTTATAGACCAGCTGCAGCTTTAAGCGCTTCCACTTTGTCAGTTTTTTCCCATGTAAATGCAGTATCTGAACCTTCGCGACCGAAGTGACCATAAGCAGCAGTTTGCTTATACATCGGTTGAATGAGGTCAAGCATACGAGTGATACCGTATGGACGTAAGTCGAAGTGTTCACGGACTAATGCAATGATCAGCTCTTCAGATACTTTTGCTGTATTGAAGGTATTGATTGAAATAGACGTTGGCTCAGCCACACCAATGGCATACGACACTTGGATTTCACATTTGTCTGCAAGACCCGCAGCTACAATGTTTTTCGCAACATAACGACCTGCGTAAGCAGCAGAACGGTCAACTTTAGATGGATCTTTACCAGAGAAAGCACCACCACCGTGACGTGCCATACCACCGTAGGTGTCTACGATGATTTTACGGCCTGTTAAACCACAGTCGCCCACTGGGCCACCAATCACAAACATTCCTGTTGGGTTGATGTGGAATTTGGTGTCTGCATGGAACATCTCAGCAGGAATTACTTTTTTCACGATTTCTTCAATAACAGCTTCTTTTAAGTTGCTTTGAGAAATTTCAGGATCGTGCTGGGTAGA
>NZ_DKIK01000160.1:0-369 GCF_002454215.1 Acinetobacter sp. UBA6720 | reverse complement strand
ACTTGGCTTTTTGCATCTGGACGTAACCATGGTAAAGCACCACTGCGACGTAGTTCAGCTTGCTTTTCCATTAAACGGTGTGCGTATGAAATTGGAGCAGGCATAAGCACGTCAGTTTCACGGCTTGCATAACCAAACATTAAACCTTGGTCACCTGCGCCTTGATCTTCAGGCTTTTGGCGGTCTACACCTTGAGCAATCTCTGGTGACTGTTTACCAATCATGTTGATCACAGCACAGGTTGAACCATCAAAACCTAGGTCAGAATGGTGATAGCCAATGCCATTTACGGTTTGGCGTACTACTGCTTCAAAGTCAACATTTGCAGTTGTTGTGATTTCACCGGCAAGTACTACCGCACCCGTTTTT
>NZ_DKIK01000193.1:0-12436 GCF_002454215.1 Acinetobacter sp. UBA6720 | reverse complement strand
TTCGAGTCCCGCTGAGCGCACCAATTTATTGTTATTTATAAATAGTTTGCATTTTTTCACACGTGTATTTAAATGGGTTTTCGAGGGTAATCATTCCCTTAAAAATTAAAAACAGAATGAAAAATACACAAAAGTCTAAATTTGAAAATATCAGTGACTAACTTTTGCGCTTTCTAAAAGCATAAAACACATTTTTAATAGATTTTATCTTAGAGTCATGTTTTAAAGACAATAGTCTATTTTTAAAACCATTCTCAATATCTGGCTAACTCAGCTTAACGAATACTTTGGTTTAGCATCTCATTATATAAATGAACCCTTGATGCGACTAAAACTGGAACATGAATAGATATTTACCGTGCTCCTGAGCAGTTGGACATGGAATTTTCTTGCAAGCATCCATATACATCATAAAAATGATTTCAATACCTTCCAAGGTTTCAGTTAATGCTTTATCCAAAAAATACCTACGCTATTTCATTTTGCCAGATCACGAGCACTTGCAATAAATGCATCACTTTCTTGCATAATTTTCACTGCATATTTCATAGTTATATACTTGAGACTAATATGACGAGTTCAATAAGCTGCTAAAAAGGTTAGGGCTATAGCTTCAGATCCTTTTATCTGCAATTTTTTTGCTATTTCGTTTTTGGATAGTTTGGTAAAACAATTTTTTACTGATTAACTCAATAATCATGTATGAATCCTTTCCTTAAGCAACAGAACAACCCTTTATGCTAGACGTGTCATTTTATGTTGTTGTAATTTATAGCGGCTCTTTGTAAAACGATAACTGATAATAAGATATTTCTTCTTGGAGCTCGGCTCTCAAGTCTTCTAAAAGAGCTGCGAGAATGTTTGCTCTAAATTTGTCTGTCTGTGTTAATCATTACTTCAGTTTGCCTGTATGCTAAACAATTTGTACTGTTGAGAGGATTGAGTACCGCTTCAAATGTCTAATCATGATATTTCCTAGACGTAGAAGAATGTATTTATTCAATGGCGCTTTAAATAGAGGAGATACGAGTACAATTACGTCCATCATTTTTTGCTTCATATAGTTTTTGGTCTGCAAGCTTAATCACGTCATCGACACTTTCTGCATCTCGTGGCCAAGATGCAATGCCAATTGAAACGGTAATATGTCCCACTGGATCAAGATAGCTTTGTGCAACAGCCTCTCGAAGTCGTTCAGCTGCTGTATATGCAACTTTGGGATCCTCATGCACGACAAATACAGTAAACTCTTCTCCGCCAACACGACAGCAAATATCATGCTTACGGAAATTGTTCATCATGTGAGATGCTAGTTTCTTTAATACATGATCTCCTTGATCATGGCCATAGTTATCATTAATTGCTTTGAAGTGATCAATATCTATATTGAGTACTGAAAAAGGAGTGTTTGTGGCTTTTAATTCATTTAAAAATAATTTCATGCCTCGGCGGTTATATAGTTCTGTAAGCGGGTCTGTATTTACGTGCTGTTTAAGTTCTGCAATTTCATCTTTAAAGTGTTTAGAACTCAAAAGCAATGAAGTGCGAAAACGCAATGCTTCAAAATACCAAGGATCTATTTTCTTGATATCTTGATCAATATTGGGGCGTGTGAGCATGCTTGCCATTTGAGCAAGTTTATTGAGCGGAGAAGAGATTAAGTAGGATAGTTTCCAAACAAAAATAAAGAGTACAAGATAAAAAATCAGCATACCCAAGGTCACTTTGACAATAATAGCGTTCGCTTGGCTGAGCAATTCTAATGTGGGCTGCTGCGACACAATAATCCAATTCACGCTTGGTATCGCTGCAAAACCAGCTAAGTTCTCGATTCCTTTACTATTGACTAAAGCAATGTTGCCTGAGGAGCGAGAAGTAATATATTTCAACCCCGTATTATTTTTTAATGAATCTCCAATCCGGCTTTGATCAGGGTGGAAAATAATCTTATTTTTATTATCAATAACATAGGTGTAGCTTTTCTTGTGAGAATACGATGTGGCAAGGAGTTCACTCACCAAGTTCTCTTGATTTAAATAAATTGAACCCGTCACAATACCTAAAAATTCATTTTTACGATTAAAAATAGGTTGAGCAATGAGAACAATAAGGTTATTAGAAAGTCCTTTGTAGGGAGAAGATATATAAGTTTGTTTTAGTTTTAAGGCTTCAATGATTCCAGCAGTTTTATATTGTTTTTTGTGGTCTATACGAAAGTTATGTGGTGCATATTCCCGAATGTATGCATTTTTATCGACAATCGTGATCGAGTTAAATTTGTGGGATTGATTCTTGAGTCTTGAAACTTCTGCTTTTAAAACATCTTGATTGGAAAAGTTTTGACCTAAGATGTGAGCGCTAAATTTGAGTTCACTTAACATGCTTTCAAAATATTTATCTGTGCTAAATGCGATTTTGGCAGCATAGCGTTGATTTGCAGCTAAAGAATTCTCTGTGAGTTGCTCTTTGATGACATAATTCAGCACAAAAATTGAAATTAAAAACAAGCTTGATACGCTGCTAATAATTAAGATCAAAATAAGTTTTTGTAAATCTAAACTATGAAAGACAGACTTTTTGATCACTCATTACCTCGAAATAAACAGCGATGTTGTACATTTGCTTGTAGCGCGTAGGCATCCAATTTTAAACAGATTTATGAGAAAAATCTTTAAAAAAAGTATTTGATTGTTTTGGTGTTCATTTTTGAGATATAGATCAATTTACTGATAATATATATGTAATAGTTCTAGTAAATTTACACAAATTACTATTATGATCATACTGATTGAACATAATGGAGCAAAACTAATCACAAATTATAATAAAATTTAATGTAAATAACATTAAATTGACATGCTGAAAACGTAATAATCGAAGTCCATAATATTTTACCTTTGGAGAACATATATGTATGTCATCGGGATCGCATTCATCATTTTACTGTTGCTGATAGGGATAGGTGCAGTGATTACAGGCTTTGCTATGGGGGAGATGTTTTTCATTGTAATCGGAATTTTGTTATTTATTATGGCATTTTTAATTTGGTTAAGTTTTAAAGATAAAGTTTCAAACCCTTTTAAAGATTGATAGTTATAAATTTAATAATATATTTTTTTGATTAATATTTGTCATTTTTCTTGATTGTTTTGTGATTGAATAATTATAAGATTGAAATATGAACTTATTTGTGTGCTAACTGATTTTTACGTCATAACTTTAGAAATTTTAATGTTTTTCATTTAGCTAAGTAGGCTTTTCATAATGATATCGCTCTTGCCCTGACGTTGAATAAGCTCAGCTTTATTGCACATGAAGTGTTTGAAATATGATTGATTGAGCAAGAATGCACTTAAAAATATGTTGAAGAATTAGTCGCTTTTATTGATTTTTGGCCAGCGTCTATTCACTGACTGGCCTGGATGGTTATAGTTTATTACTTTTGCATAATTCCCTACGGCTGTTGCATTTTCCGGGATATCTTTTGTGACTACGCTCCCCGCACCAATGGTTGCATTATGACCAATTTTAACTGTATCAATGATACAGACATTTGGACCAATATAAACATTGTCACCAATGATTGCTGCTTGGCGACCACCATTAGCACCAATTGTTGTAAATTGCGATAAGTTGACATTATTTCCAATCACTGTAGTTGGATTGACAACCAAAGGCCCACCATGCCCAATATATAAGCCATAACCAATTTGTGTAGTACAGTGAATGTCTATACCATATTTCTTTTTCTTATAATAAAACACAGGATAGGCCAGTTTAGCGACCCAAGATTTTGAGCTTGCAAGACGCAACCAAAAACTAAAGTTAAAGCCCCGATTGAACAAATAATTTTTAACAAATGAGCTCATTTTAGTATTGCCACAATAGCGATATAAGTCACTTAAAATTAATTGAACTAACATGGAGATACACTCTTCGGTCGAGTTCGGGAGTTTACTTTATTTGCGGATGAGTTGTTATCTCTATTTTGCCATGAACATGATCGCTCATTTTAATAAAATATCAATTGGATTTTATTTGTACAGTTGTTTAGAAATGTCATACGTACTTGTCGAAGTGCAGAATTACTTTTATATTGTACCTACAGTAGGTCGATAACTAAGACGCTACGATGTAGTTGGACGGATCAATGACAGCTCGTTGAGTTTGAAACGAAATGTTCAAACAATAAATCAGCACTAGCCTTCCAACATAGAAAAGCTCGCAGAAATGCGAGCTTTTTTTATGTGAGTAATTATGACGATGTATCTCGGATGTTACCTTGATTCAGTTTAAGTTTTTGATTTTTGGTTATGATTTTTAAAATATTCATATAAATTAACATTGCGATAAATTCTAACATCTCCAAATCGGGACAATTAAAAATCTTATGCTATAAAAGTAAGCAGAGCAAAAAAGAAAAGGAAAGAAAAATGACTCAACTTGTAGATGTGAAGGTTAAGGATCAATACAGTCAAACCTATGAGGTAAAAGCACGACTTAGGCAAGCCCCTGAAGAATCTGAGGCTGCAAATTTAGATTTGTTTCAGCGTATTGAACATATTGTGGTTGAGGGTGAGGTGATTCTTCCGAGTATTGAACTGCTGTTCGAAAGTCAACAGACTGAGAATATATATCGTGTTATTGATTGATTTTATCTTGAACAAAGAGCTCATGTTTACATGGGCTTTTTTGCTTGATCACCAAGCTTAAATAAAAAACAACGCTTTGGTTCTACTGAATAATCAGATGCTTTTCTCGTTAGTTAGGTCAGCACATAATTGCACATCCACATCATACTTATTCAGTTCTTGGATCAAAGTATTCAGTATACATTGTGCTTCTGCGGTATGAGGTGCAAATGAAAGCGTACTTTGCTGCTGACTGTCATAGCATTCGACATAGTCAATTGCCCAAAGATGTGCATTTGCAGTGCGGTGTATAATAATGCGCTGTGGTTGTAGTCGTGGGCTGAGTTGGCGTGGAAGAATATAAGTCAAAGCCAAACAACTATTGTTTAGATCTTCTGGGGGAGATAAAAAAGTAATCAACCAATTTCCGACTTTACTGAATTGCATCGGGTTATCTACAGGATCAAACAGTAGATGATTTAACATTGCCATAGCATGGTTCCTATTTCATATTAGAATTTATGCCTTGAGCGCTTGACTGAGCCAATTGTGCCAAAGTTTAAAGAAATTCGGATGACCTCTAAATTTTAGTTTAGATTTTAAAATAAATTTATAAAAACAATAGCTTGATATTTTTTCTTAGAGTTTCCTCCTTTTGAACTATACAAAAAAAGACTGAATATGCATGCCTCAAGCGGCTTGTAAACGTAAAAGTGAATGATTAATTTGCTGTAGATATTGGTTGAGCATAATGGGTTCTATTCGACTTTCTTGTAGGGCGGTAATCCATTGCATTTGGCAACGTTTCAAGCTTTGTAGGTCTGTTGCAGATTGAATTTGGAGAATGAGTTGTCTCGCCATTAATCCACAATAACGTTGTAATAAACTCATCATCAACTCACGAGTTTCTTCAAAACTGTACGCTTTGAGTGCTGGTGCTGGTGCTGGTGCTGGTGCTGGTGCTGGTGCTGGTGCAGTAATTTCAGTGTTTAAAACTACAGCAGCGTTGCTGTCTTTCAACTCAGGCGTTACAACGGGGGAGGAACTTGGAGCTATGTTGGTTATATTTGTTTCAAATTCAACAGGAGTTGGTTTTGGAGTATGAGCTGCTTGGGTGGAATGAATCAGACCCAATTCGACGAGTTGTTCGAGTATTTCTGGTGTTGCAATACGTTGTTTAAATTGATCTGCCAGTCGGTCAAAATCTTCTGTGCCAATTAAAACCAATAATCGTCTCTGGCGTGCATTGAGTGGGATATGACGTTGTTGTAACGCATCGAGACCTAATGCTGTCTTTTGATAATGATTCATACCTTAATTTACTCCCCCGAAAAAATAAATTAAGGCTGAACATACAGTGTAAAAATTACAGTAATATTAACAATTTATGACAAATTATTTTAAAGTGTTGTAATGCTGGCATTTTCCAAAGCCTTACGTAAGTAAGGATCAAGTTCATCTTGGCGCATTAACCACTGAATATAGTCGGCAGGGAGCTCTGCAATCGCAGTTCCACGATGTTTACCAAAGTTAATGACACGAGGAATGCGGGCATCTTCAGAGGCTATAAATAACTGCTCCATACTATTTATTTTTAAGTGATGAACCACATGCATTAAAATATTGGCTGTTAAGATAATATCCATATCCGCACGGTGCGCTTTTTTAATCATCTCACGGGCTTTTTCACTACCTTTGGAGATCATATAAATGAGTGCTGAAATATTATGGGCTTCAGCATCAGGCCAAACTAAGCGCGCAAGTGCCAAAGTACAAATTGCTTTAATATTTGAAACATTTACACCACACTTTTCTATGGCACGAATATCATAGTCAATATTATGACCAATAATGTATTGGGTCTCATCTGGTAGCCTGAATGTCGTGTAGTGGGGTTGGCCCACTAAATCTGACTCTAAAATATGGTGTACAGCCATAGCAGCAAAAGAAATCGGTTCATCGACCGTATAGAGTTGATCAAAGACTTGGCTTTTATCTAGGCTTAATTTGCCATTGATGATTTCAATTGGCGCGTATGCAATCTCAATAGGTTGACCGTTGAGGGTATGAGTTTCTGTATCGAGAATGATGGCTTGCATATGCATGTCCGAAAATTGAAAACTGTATAAATTTATCATTTTCAACAGGATCAAGACAGCCTGCGATGTCGGATTTGTAGCCTGATATTATTTTTGTTGGTGAACAAGTGTATGCACTGAAGCGCAAGTTTAAATGATTGAGCCATATTCATCCGTTCAAATCGACTAGATACAATAAGCCTAGCGAGTCGTAGTTCATTATCTTGAGAAAATTAAATAGCGTTAAAAACGTATTTTTGGACAGTCTCACCTATAAGTGCAATGACTTGTTATATGGTTTTTTATTTTATAAATTACAATGCTTTATGTTTTTTCAAGAAATAAAGATAGATTCAAAAGGGTCATTTGTTTATTTTTTGTAAGTGATCTTGCTATAGGTCATTTTGAAGCGTAAATCATTAATGTATTCAAGTGATTTGAATCGTTACAACAAGAAAAAAACTTCATTAAGGAAATTGAAGATGAAAAAAAGATTATTGGCAGTGTTGGTCAGCAGTTCTGTACTTTTATTAACAGCCTGTGGTGGTGGGGAAGGGAACACAACTTCCGTCGTTGTAAATGATGGAGTCCCGAAAAATAATATTGTAAATCCAGTGGTGAAAACTGAAGCTTATACGGATGTTAATGCTAGTGCCAATATTGTTCTGGATAGTGTGAGTGCATCTAAAACCTTGATGACATATAAAATGCGTGGTGTAAATGGGAGTGAGACTCAAGCCACCGCATTAGTATTTACACCCAAAGGAACAATGCCCGCAGGTGGTTGGCCAATTGTTGCATGGGCACATGGGACAACTGGCGTTGCTGATCAGTGTGCGCCAAGCCAACAGGGCTTAGCTGGAAATGAATATTTGATAGCTAAACTTCTTGCCTCAGGTTATGCCGTGGTTGCACCAGATTATGAGGGTTTAGGTGAACCTAGTGGCCGTGAGTTGCATCCATTTTTAAATCTAAAAAGTGAAGCCTATTCGATCACCGATGCAGTTGTTGCAGCGAGTCAAAATTTTGGTAATACAACTGAAAAACGTTGGGCTGCCATCGGACATTCTCAAGGTGGACATGCAGCATTGGGTGCAGCTGAAAATGCATCACGTGCACAACTTGATTATAAAGGTACGATTGCAATTGCTCCTGCATCATTTTTAAGCTTGATTCTGATTGGCGGTGAGCAACAGGCAGCTGCTGAAACAAACTTAACAAATAAAATTAAAACACTTGCAGGATTAGACACATTTACAGCCTTAATTACAGCAGGGTTAAGAAACCCTTATCCAAATTTACAGTATAGCGAAGTGTTCCAAACGCCAACTGATAATATTGCAGCAGAAGCTGAATCACTATGTTACACAGCATTAGGTAATAAGTTTGGTGGGGCGATGGGTGTTTATGCTGCAACATATGGAACTATAGATGGTTATCCGCGAACTCAAACAGGATTTATGTCGAATATTCCTGAAGTAAAAGATTTTCTAGCCAATGGTTCACAACCTTTGAAGAGCAAGATTAGTACCCCAGTGATTATTTATCAAGGAACATACGATACGACAGTACCAAGAACAATAACCAATAACTTAGTGAATACAGCACCAGCAGGTACGGTGATCACGTATGTTAATGATGATCAACTCGCAGCAGTTGATAAGTGGGATCACACTACTGTTTATACTAAAAATTTGGATAACTTCGTGGCAGATGTTAAAACTCTCATGCCAATTCAATAATTTGCTTTGACCTAAAGCGCTCATGTGGTTTTACTGCATGGGCGATTTTTATTTCAAACAGAGTAAAGTTCGTTCTCGAAATTTATAAACTTCATGCTACAATACGCGCCAATCTTAGCACGGCTTAAAAGCCCTAATTTCATAGGACCTCGCTAATGTTTGCCAATATCTCAATTGCTGAATTTGATCCAGAAATCGCGCAAGCAATCACACAGGAAGATGCTCGCCAAGAAGCGCACATCGAACTGATTGCTTCTGAAAACTATTGCTCTCCAGCAGTAATGGAAGCGCAAGGTTCAAAACTTACAAACAAATATGCTGAAGGCTACCCAGGCAAACGCTACTATGGCGGTTGTGAATATGTAGACGTGATTGAACAATTAGCGATTGACCGTGCTAAAGAGCTTTTCGGTGCAGATTACGCAAACGTTCAACCACATGCGGGTTCACAAGCAAACTCTGCTGTTTACTTAGCCCTTCTTAACCCAGGCGACACAGTTTTGGGTATGAGCTTGGCGCATGGTGGTCACTTGACTCACGGCGCAAAAGTGAGCTTCTCTGGCAAAACATATAACGCAATTCAGTACGGTTTAAACCCAGAAACTGGCGAGATCGACTACGAAGAAGTTGAACGTTTAGCAATTGAGCATAAGCCACGTATGATCGTTGCTGGCTTCTCTGCATATAGCCAAATTGTTGACTGGCAACGTTTCCGTGACATCGCGGACAAAGTTGGTGCTTACCTATTTGTAGATATGGCTCACGTTGCTGGTCTAGTTGCTGCTGGGGTTTACCCAAGCCCAGTTCAGATTGCTGACGTAACAACAACGACTACTCACAAAACACTTCGTGGCCCACGTTCAGGTTTAATCCTTGCGAAAGCAAACGAAGAAATCGAGAAAAAATTACAATCGGCAGTATTCCCTGGTAACCAAGGTGGTCCTTTGGTTCATGCTGTAGCGGCTAAAGCAATTTGCTTTAAAGAAGCAATGGCTCCTGAATATAAAGTTTACCAACAACAAGTGGTGAAGAACGCTCAAGCTATGGCTGAAGTTCTCATTGCTCGTGGTTATGACATCGTTTCTGGCGGTACAGAAAACCATTTGTTCTTGTTATCTCTTATTAAGCAAGATGTAACAGGTAAAGAAGCAGATGCATGGTTAGGTGCAGCTCACATTACTGTGAACAAAAACTCTGTACCAAATGACCCACGCTCACCATTTGTGACTTCTGGTATCCGTATTGGTACACCAGCTGTGACGACTCGTGGTTTTGGTGAAGCTGAAGTACGTGAACTTGCTGGTTGGATCGCAGACATCCTAGACAGCAAAGGTGACGAAGCTGTGATCAATGCTGTTAAAGCGAAAGTTGAAACTGTTTGCGCAAAATTCCCAGTTTACGCGAACTAAGTTTGACTTGAGAAAGCCCCCTCAAGGGGGCTTTTTTTATGGCATTAAAAAATCAAAATCAGTTGAAATGTAATTTAGACTGCATTTCTGATATAACAGAAGTTATAGGCTAATAAATTATTTTTAATAAGAATTTTATTCATATCGTATTCAAATAGGGATGCAGCACATGGCAAATCCAGCAATTATTATTTCTGAGCAGGATCTTCATCGTTTAGAAACGATGCTAGAGCATCAGCCTAAACTTACACCGACTATGCAGTTGCTTGAAGAAGAATTGGCCCGTGCCGATGTTGTTGCGCCACAAGATATGCCTGCCAATGTGGTAACGATGAATGCAAAAGTTTTACTGACCATTGCCCCATCTACAGAAGCATCTGAAATTACCTTGGTTTATCCGCATGATTTTAAAGGGGAGAAAGGGCAGGTCAATGTGGTTGCTCCAATTGGCGCAGCAATTCTGGGCTTAGCTGAAGGTCAGGAAATTGAATGGCCACAGCCAGACGGTCAAATGATGAAAGTCAAAATTGAAAAAGTGCTTTATCAACCTGAGCGTGAAGGTGATTATTTATAATATCGAATCACTTAATTTTAAGGCCATGTTGCTCATGGCTTTTTATGACGTTGAATATGTGCTTTCTATAATGAAAGACAGTAATGCAAAAGAAAACAAAAAAGTAGAGTGCTGATTGATTTCGATTTTTTATTTCATCTAGATAGAGTTGGTTATATTGTTGATAGGCTTGTTCATAGCCGAAAATCATTTTTCCATTCACATGTAGTGCATACAAAATATCATGAGGGCTCTTTAGATAAGTGATGGATTGACCTCTCCAAGCAGGAATATCTAAAGTTAACCGCATTGCATCGAATAGCCATTGGTAAGTATGAAAATAGTGAATAGGCAAATTCATTTTTTTTATTGGATTTTTCGGGCCAGTGTAGGAGGTGGTCTTAAAAGGTGAGTCTAGCCAACGATCACACCAAACCGTTTGAATTCGGCTCTGATTCAGGCTAAAGAAACCGACCAAAAATTGCGTTTTCCCCAAGCTGTTTAAATTATAGGGTGCTAGATTTTTTTGATAAAGTTGAATAGCTGTTTCATTGCCTAACAGTGTGCCACTCACTTGTTGCAATTGGCTCGGATCATGCTCTAAAAATGTTTCGTGGATGTGTTTTGCTTTATAGTGCGCACCAATACTGATAAATAAGGTTAATACAATGCAGAAGCCTAAACTATAACGAATGACGTGCTGAAGACGAATGATCATAATTTTAAATAGATATCATTTTATTGGAAGCAGAAGTAATGATTAGCCAGATCAAGATAAAAGGTTTTCACAGCATTTTTGCAAAAATCTACATGTTATTTAATACAAAAGCTGTAGTATAAAAATGATTTTATTCAATTTCTTTATTGGGTTAAAGCACTATGGCACAAATTGACGTTCTTGTTCCATTAAGGGATATACCAGTCAATTCAGACGAACTTTTAAGTATCCAGCGTAATGATTTGGTTCCGTTGCTGAACGACCAATATCGTCTCAATCATTATGCAGATAGTGTCATTCAGGCCCAGTCTGTGCTGCTTAATGGGATAGATCCACAGCTGACTTTACAGCTGAGTCAAACCATTGAGCAACTGATCCAGTCACTGGCTGACTCAAAAAAATACCTAAAAAAGCGAAAATTTAATGGGCTGCAAAAGTGGCTCGGGATTGATATTGAATATGGTTCAACCCAAGTTGAATACTATAAAAAACTGGATCAATTGCTGGATCGAGCCAATCATCTCAGCCAAAAATTACAAATTGAAATTCAAAAGTCGCAAGCACGTTATCAGCAGCTCACTGGTTTACGTGAGCAAATGGCTAAATATATATCTGCGGCTGAAGCATTTTTAATGGAATATCCTAAATTTGTGAAGAATGCACATCCTTTAGATAATTTTGCAGAACGTTTATCCAAGAAAATTAACAGCTTGCAAACTTTGCAAAGCAGTAATGATATTGCGATTACGCAAATGCAGTTGTCTCAGCAGCTTTCATTGAGTTTGTTAGACCGATATAAAGAGGCGCAGCAGGTTTTGATCCCAGCATGGCAATATCATGTCAAACAATCCCAGCAATCAAGCTCGACAATTGAACTGGAAAAGCTCGATAATAGCCGTGAAAAATTGATTCATACTTTAAAAAAATCACTACAGAAACCAACACTTTAAGAAATAGATTAGGTGAATTATGACCAACCCAGAACAAAACAGTCTTGTGGTAGAGCCAACCACTGAAGTGATTGAACACAAGTTTCAACAGTTAAATTTGCAAGAAATTGGCTTGCAACAAGATGACTTCAATGCCGTCTTGGCAGCGCGGAAAGAGTTGGCAGAAATCAACCATAACGCCGTGGCGGAGTATGGTAAAAATATTGCGACACAAACCTCAGGATATACTGATGAGTTGTTAAATTTGGTTCAAAATAAAGACTTGGATGAAACTGGGCAAAAGCTGAATCAGGTAGTACAAGTTGCACAACAGCTCAATACCTCAAGTATTTTAAATAAAAAGAAAAATTCAGGT
>NZ_DKIK01000060.1:0-2764 GCF_002454215.1 Acinetobacter sp. UBA6720 | reverse complement strand
GCATCTGCGCCAATGAAGTCGCTAGCATCGCGGTTATACCACCCATCAATGCCGTCTTGTTCGATCAGTTTAGCAACTTCTTCAATGAGTTCAGGTGTACGAGGGTGTAATGCATTAGTATCTTTATGTACAAAGAATGGGATTGGTACGCCCCAAGTACGTTGACGTGAGATACACCAGTCAGGACGACCTTCGATCATCGATTGAATACGATTTTTACCCCAATCTGGAACAAATTCGATGTCATTTTCAATCGCATTTAAAGCAGTTTGACGTAAACCTTTGGCATCCATGCTGATAAACCATTGTGGTGTTGCACGGAAGATAATCGGTGTTTTATGACGCCAGCAGTGTGGATAGCTGTGTTTGATTGGCTGATGCGCCCATAGACGACCGACAGCACCCAAAGCTTCGATAATTTTTGGATTTGCTTTGTAAATATGCTCACCCGCAAAAATCGGTGCAGTTGGTAAATATACGCCATTACCACCGACAGGATTATCGACTTTTAGGTTGTACTGTAAGCCAACTTTATAGTCGTCCACACCGTGTCCAGGAGCGGTATGTACTGCACCTGTACCGCTGGTTGCGATAACGTGTTCACCTAAAATAACAGGCACTTGGCGATCAGTAATCAGAGGATGTTGTAATAAGACATTCTCGATTGCTGAACCTTTAAAATCAGCCAGTACCACTGGATTTTCAAGCTTATAGCGCTCAATTGCAGATTCAACCAGATCTTTGGCAAGAATAAAGTTTTGCTTGCCATGTTCAGTTATCACTTTAACCAATTGATAGTCAATTTCAGCATGGAGTGCAACGGCTTGGTTGGCAGGCAACGTCCAAGGTGTGGTTGTCCAGATCACAATATCAGTCACATCTTGGACATCAACACCAAGACGGCTGCTTAAATCTTTAAGGTCAACAACGGTGAAACCAACGTCAATTGCATCAGACTTTTTATCTTCATATTCAACTTCTGCTTCTGCGAGCGCAGAACCACAATCCAAGCACCAGTTCACAGGTTTTAAGCCGGGTTCGATATGACCTGCTTTGGCAATTGCGCCAAGCGAACGAACAATGTCTGCTTCTTGCTTAAAGTTCATGGTGAGGTAAGGACTATCCCAATCACCAAACACGCCCATGCGCACGAAGTCTTTTTTCTGTAATTCGACTTGGGTGTAGGCATATTCACGACACGCTTTACGGAAAGTTGAAGCATCGACTTTAACGCCCACTTTGCCGACTTTTTCTTCGACTTTCAGTTCGATTGGCAGACCGTGACAGTCCCAACCTGGTACGTATGGCGCATCGAAGCCATCCATCACGCGGCTTTTGATGATGATGTCTTTTAAAACTTTATTGACTGCATGGCCCAAATGGATTTGACCATTGGCGTATGGAGGACCGTCATGAAGCACATATTTTTTCTTGCCAATACGCGATGCACGAATCTGCTGATAAATGTTGTCGGCATACCACTCTTCTAACCATTTGGCTTCACGCACAGCCAAATTTGCTTTCATGGCAAATTCAGTATCTGGCAAATTGAGTGTGGCTTTATAATCCACTGCATTTTCAGGAGTTTGCTTATCGCTCATGCAAGTTTTCTTCCAGTTTTATCAGTCTAAACTGACATGTATTACAAATGAAATTTAAATTTAAAAAGGAAATTCTGGTGTGCGTTCACGATAGTCTCGTAATTTTTGCACATCATCATCGATTCCAGCTTTGAGGGCTTCAAGCGAAGGGTAATTCAGTTCACCATGCAAATAGTGAAGAAAAGTTACCCGCATCAATAAGCCATACAGATTAGCAGAAACATCAGGGAAATGTACCTCTAATCGCCATTCTGGCTGGTCTTGTTTGATGGCTGGGCGTGTCCCGACATGACCTGCACCAAACAAACTGTCAGTTTGATAGCCTGTTATCCCGTTGAGGGCAGGATCTGAATGTTTTACTTTTGCATTTAATGATGCATTTTCACAGACCACATCCACCGCATAAATCCCATTTAAACAAGGTTTATGACGGTTTAAACGAACATTGATGGTTGGAAAATCAAGGGTGCGACCAATCTGATCTCCATATTGCACTCGGCCTGTGATGCTATAAGGACGGCCCAAGAGTTTGGCTGCTAATGCCAGATCACCTTCTTGTAGAACCTGACGAATACGGGTTGAACTGACACGTTCACCATTTAAAGCGACGGTATTTAAATTGGTCACGTCAAAGCCATAATCGCGTAAAAATTCGCTGTTGCCTTGGCGGTCTTTGCCAAAATGAAAATCATCGCCTAGCACCAAGCTTTGTGCATTGAGTTTTAATTTGAGTAGGTCGGCAAATTCAGTGGCATTTAGACTTCTAAAATAATGGTCAAATTTCGCAACTGCAATGTAGTCCACACCAAGCTCAGTTAAATATTCTACTTTTTCACGTAATGAGCTAATGCGTGGCGGAGCATCATAAGCTTTAAAAAATTCAAGTGGTTGCGGCTCAAAAATCATCACCAATGTTTTTAAGCCTTTGGCATCTGCCAATGTTTTGAGTTGGGCAATCATCGCTTGATGACCAAGATGGACACCATCAAAATTGCCAATCGTTACCGCAGTCGGCGGTAACTGAAAATCTGGCGATAATGCGTTGAGACGAAGCAACTTCATGGGCGTTAAATTCAGTGAATTTTGCAAAGGCTATATATTGCCATATTCTCAGCGATTCGTCTTGTTGTTGTGTTTTTCATCAGTAAAAAATTCGGAGAAAG
>NZ_DKIK01000119.1:0-25408 GCF_002454215.1 Acinetobacter sp. UBA6720 | reverse complement strand
GCAAATACACCTTTGACATTGGTTTCATTGCGATCGTTAATCACAATTTCATTACGATTTGAAAGCTCAACCGCTGTTTCTTTGAGGAAATCGGTGTTTGGTAATAAACCAATTTGTACAAAGATTCCTGCAAGCTCAACCGTATGTTCTACATCGGTTGCACGGTCTTTATATTTCAATGCTGTCACTTGTGAACCATCACCCACAACTTCGGTTGATAGGGCGTTCAGGATTACTGTGGTGTTAGGCAAGCTATGCAATTTGTCTTGCAACACTTGGTCAGCACGTAGTTTGGTATCAAACTCAACCAAAGTTACATGTTCCACAATCCCAGCAAGATCAATTGCCGCTTCGACACCTGAGTTCCCCCCGCCAATTACGGCAACACGTTTGCCTTTAAACAGTGGGCCATCACAGTGTGGACAGTAAGCAACACCACGAGTACGGTATTCTGCTTCACCCGGTACATTCATTTCTCTCCAACGTGCACCTGTTGAAAGGATGACTGTTTTAGATTCAAGCTTCGCACCATTTTCTAAAGTGACTTCAACCAAACCATTCGCGGTCTCATCTGCACCTTTGATGTGAGAAACACGTTGTAAGTTCATGATGTCCACACCGTACTCACGTACATGTGCTTCCATTTCAGCAGCAAACTTTGGCCCTTGGGTCTTTTGAATCGAGGTATAGTTTTCAATGTCCATGGTATCCATGACTTGACCACCCATACGTTCAGCCACGATTCCGGTTTTAATACCTTTACGCGCTGCATAGATAGCAGAGGTATTTCCCGCAGGACCACCACCAATCACGAGAACATCAAAAGCATCTTTGGCATTGAGTTTTTCAGCTTCTTTAGCTGCGGAATTGGTATCCAGTTTGACAACAATCTCTTCCAAGGTCATACGGCCTTGACCGATATGGTTGTTGTCTTGGAACACCATTGGTACAGCCATGATTTTGCGCTCTTCAACTTCGTCTTGGAAGAATGCACCATCAATCATGGTGGCTGTCGTACCCGGATTGTAAATGGCAATCAGGTTTAAGGCTTGCACCACGTCTGGACAGTTATGACAGCTTAAAGAGACAAATACATCAAAGTTAGACTGGATGCCCAAAGCTTTGATTGAAGCCAAAACTTCATCTGATACTTTGGGTGCGTAACCTGAGGTTTGTAACAATGCCAAAATCAAAGAGGTAAACTCATGCCCCATTGGTAGACCTGCAAAGAAGACACGAGGCTCTTCACCCGCCTTTGCTACACCAAAGCTCGGTGCACGTGAGTTTTGACCATCAAAACGTGCAGTCACCAGTGGAGACAGTGCTGCAACCTCTTCAACCAATTCTTTGATTTTGTCTGATTTCTCAGAACCGTTCAAAGTTGCAACCAATTCAATCGGACCTTCAAGGCGTTCAAGAAGCGTTTTTAATTGAGCTGAAGTATTTTGATCTAACATGGTTAAGCTCTCCAAAGCAGTCTGTAAAATTATTTGATAAAAGAATCATAGAGTAAATCTAAAAATAGATAAAACAGTTTGTTTTTATTTTAATAATCGGTTTTATAGATTTTAAGGTGTTTTCTTGAATCATTTCATAAAGCTATATGGGGAATTTAAATGATTTTTCAACTGATTCGCAGTTTAGTGAGCTGAAATTCGGTATGATCGAGACAGTTAAAAAATAGGGAAGTAACTGATGCAATTACAACGTGGTATTTATCAACATTATAAAGGGCAACTGTATCAAGTTTTACATGTGGCAACACATAGTGAAACTGAAGAAAAACTGGTGGTTTATCAGTGTTTATATGGTGATTACTCGATTTGGGTGCGTCCATTTGCCATGTTTACTGAAGCGGTAATGCTAGAGGATGACCGCGAGGTTGAGCGCTTTAAACTGATTCAAGAAGTATAAACGAAGCTAAGTAAAGTAGAGGGGATTTGATGATGCATGCAGAATTTTTGAGTAAAGTATCGGCCTTATATCATCGCTTTCAAGAACATGATAGTGAGCAAACAGATCGTATTGCACGCTTTCGCAATATTGAACCCGAGTCTGCACAATTTTTGGCGCAACTGCTTCATATTCAGCAGCCTGAGCAGATATTAGAAATAGGTACATCAACAGGTTACTCAACATTATGGCTAGCTTATGCAGCACAGCAAGTGAATGCTCGATTAACCACTTTGGAAATTGATGCTGAGAGAAGTCAGCAAGCCGCTAGTCATCTTGCGGATTTCAATTTATCCAATGGCGTTGAGTTTTGGGTCGGTGATGCAGCTGAATATCTGAAGCAGTCGCAAGCCATCTTTGATTTTATATTGCTAGATGCTGAGCGTGATGCTTATATCGACTATTGGCCAGATTTGAAACGACTAATGTGTGTTTCACGCGGAGTTTTGGTGGTTGATAATGTTCTATCGCATGCGGATCAAGTTGCAGATTTTATAGCACTTATTCAGCAAGAAAAGCAGTTTAGTTTGTCTACACTGGCGATTGGCGCAGGTTTGTTGTTAGTGACGAGAGATCATGAAAAACAATCAGGATAAATCCTGATTGTTTGTACTTGAAAAATTAATGAATACTTAAGCGTGTAAAGTGCAAATCATATTCTAAATATTTATGAACAAAAGCTGTTTTATTATTACATCGAACTAAATTGTTATAAACAAATTCAGGCACGGGATGATACAACTCGCCTGAACCATCGGCATAGAAAATTTTTAAATAGCGTGAAGAAGCATTGTATTTCCAGGATGTTACCGCAATTGTCCCCATAAGCGACTCCCCATCATCTCAATGGAATCACAGCAAAATGGCTGCTTCTTTTAAACTTATGCCAAACTTGAAAAGTGATGTATTACAGTTTTGTAAATAAAAAACCGTACATAAAGTACGGTTTTTTTAAGTGATCAATTAACGCATTTTCGCAAGGAAACGACCTACACGGGTAATGGCTTCACGTAGTTCATTTTCAGCAGGGAGGAATACCACACGGAAATGATCTGGTGTAGGCCAGTTAAAGCCTGTGCCTTGAACCAGAAGTACTTTTTCCGCACGAAGTAGATCAAGCATCAGTTTTTCATCATCTTGAACTGGATAGATTTCTGGGTCCAATTTCGGGAAGCAATACATCGCGCCTTCAGGTTTAACACAAGATACGCCAGGAATGTCATTCAACATTTGCCAAGCAATATTACGCTGTTCGTACAAACGACCGCCTGGACGAATTAAATCATTGATTGATTGGTAACCGCCTAAAGCTGTTTGGATCGCATACTGTGCTTGGTGGTTGGCACACAAACGCATAGAAGCGAGCATGTCTAAACCTTCAATATAGTCGACCGCACGAGACTTATCACCTGTGATTGCCATCCAGCCTGAGCGGTAACCCGCAATACGGTATGCTTTAGATAAACCATTGAATGAAATACAGAGTTGGTCACCCGCTAACGCTGCTACAGAAACATGCTCAATACCGTCATAAACGATTTTGTCGTAAATTTCATCTGCAAACAAAATTAAATCATGCTTTTTAGCTAATGCAACGATTTGCTCAAGCACATGACGTGGATAAACTGCACCTGTTGGATTGTTTGGATTAATAATCACGATACCACGGGTGCGTGGTGTGATTTTACTCTCCATATCTATAATATCGGGATACCAGAAGTTTTCTTCATCACATTTATAATGAATCGCTGTACCGCCTGATAAATTCACAGCAGCCGTCCAAAGCGGATAATCTGGCATCGGGACGAGCATCTCGTCACCATCATCTAACAAGCCTTGCATCGCCATCACGATCAATTCAGAGACACCATTGCCGATATACACGTCATTAACGTGCATATCTAAAATGCCTTTTTGTTGATAGTACTGACAGATGGCTTTACGCGCAGGGAAAATCCCTTTTGAGTCGGTATAACCTACTGCATTTGGCAGGTTTAAAGCCACATCGTTAATAATTTCTTGAGGTGCTTCAAAGCCAAACGGTGCAGGGTTGCCAATATTGAGTTTGATAATTTTATGACCAGCTTCTTCCATTTCATTGGCCGCTCGTAACACTGGTCCACGAATGTCGTAGCATACATGCTCAAGCTTAGACGATTTTTTTATTTCGCGTGGGGTTTGGAGAGTGTTCGGCATTTTGATGTTCTCGGAAAGAGTGGAGGTCACTTTTGCATAACGATATAAATAACTTTTAAATGTTTCTGTTGTTACTAGGTCTAGATCATGTTCATCTCTAAGTAAAGCAACAATTTTTTCATGCGTAAATCCTACCTGTTGATATTGTTTAATCACAGGCAGTAGATGTTTAAAAATAACGCTCTTTTTTTGCGACATTTTTTAATCCTAAGCAAGAATGCCTATAAGAGTAACATTAAAATTGCTTCCAAAAAAGCATTTAAGAAATAAAATTGCTCACCATGTTTTTAAATTTGCTTACTTTTTGCTTTTATTGGGATTATAGGTCTTTTGTAAATTGTGAATTAAACACTAGAAATTTTAAGATGAATCACGTAAATATGGGATTATCCTATTTTAAATAGCAAGATAGAAAGGGACCTAATCATGGGAAAGCTCAGTAAAACAGACCGAGAATGGCAAAGAGAGTTATCACCAGAGGAATTTCGCATTACGCGACAAAAGGGGACGGAGCCAGCTTTTACAGGTAAATATTGGAATACTAAACAAGCAGGGACTTACGTATGTCGCTGCTGTGGGACACCTTTATTTATTTCTGAAAATAAATATGACAGCGGTTGCGGATGGCCAAGTTTTTATAAGCCCGTAAATACAGCTGTTATAGAAGAGCATCAGGATACTTCACATGGCATGGTGCGTACTGAGATTGTATGTCATCACTGTGATGCTCATTTAGGCCATGTTTTTACAGATGGACCTGAGCCTACAGGTTTACGTTACTGTGTAAACTCGGCTTCATTAGAACTAGAAACACAAGAAAAAAGTGATGAGGATACTTATCCATGACAAACATTTATCAGTTTGAAGCGGAATTGTTAGATGGGAAAAATAAATCTTTTGCTGACTATGAAGGCAAAGTCCTGCTCATAGTTAATACAGCCAGTAAATGTGGCTTTACTCCACAATTTGCAGGTTTAGAAAAAATATATGAACAATACAAGGCACAAGGTTTTGAAGTTTTGGGCTTTCCTTGTAACCAATTTGGGGGGCAAGATCCGGGAAGTAATGAGCAAATAGGCGCATACTGTCAAAAGAACTATGGAGTTAGTTTCCCTATGTTTTCCAAAGTCGATGTGAAAGGCCCTGAGGCTCACGCCATCTTTCGTTATTTAACTAATAATAGTAAAGGTATTTTAGGTAGTGGGATTAAATGGAATTTTACCAAGTTCTTAATTGGAAAAGATGGCAAAGTGATCAATCGTTATGCACCAACCACTAAACCTGAAGCAATTCAAGATGATATTGAAAAAGCACTGCAAGCTTAAATTTTTTTGGACTGGTTGTGAATAGTCAGTTTCAGCCTGATGGTGTAGAGTTTTGGAGTGATTCATGCATGCCTTATGTGGAAACACGTAGGGCATGTGAAAGTCGTGCCTGTTATAAGTCGCATAGCCATTCCACTTTTTCGATTGGGGCTGTAGATGAGGGGCGAAGTATATTTAGTAGTGCCTTTGCGGGAACACAAGCTATAGAAGTGGGTACGTTGGTCTTGATTCCAGAACATGTGGAGCATGCTTGTAATCCAGTGGAAGGACAAGCATGGAGTTATCAAATGATGCATTTAGATGCATCTTGGCTGAAACAACTTCTATATGAAACAGAGCAAGATTATTTAGGAATACCTAAATTTAAACCGAAAATCTATAAAGATGCCAACATGTATCAAGATTTCAGTCGGTTGAACAATCAGCTATTTAGCCCTAGATTGTCCTATTGGGAAAAAGAACAGATTTTAATTACGACGCTCGCTGAGTTATTATTACCTCAAATTGCACTTGAGCAAATTGTAGTTAGTTCCTATGCACAAGAAGAATTGAGTCATCTTTTGACGATGATCCAGCAAGAAGAAGCATTTTTATCTTTAGAAGAAATGTCAAAAGCAATACAATTGAGTCGCTATGCCATTATTCGGCTTTTCAAAGCATCGTTAGGTATGACGCCACATGCTTATCAGCTCAATTATAAAATAAATCAAGCACGCTCATTCTTGAAGCAAGGTATGGACATTGCGCAATTAAGTTATGCGCTAGGTTTTAGTGATCAAAGTCATTTTCAGCGCGTTTTCAAAGCTTTGACAGGGACAACACCGAAATTTTATCAGAAGCAACATCGCGCAATTTTATCCAAGAGTCCATTTTAAGTAATCGTTAGAATTAACTCGATTTTTTATTGAGTTATGTGATGGAACTTTTCATTATTATTGCTGTGACACATTTTGTTGCTTTGCTTTCTCCGGGTCCAGATTTTTTCCTGATTTTGCTAACTTTTCTGAAGAGTGGTCGAAAAATGGCACGATATACCGTTTTGGGTATCGTGACGGGTAATGCCTTAATTCTAATATTGATTTTTATTTTATTGTGCTGGCTTGGTTACATCCATCCCTATGTGTTGATGTTATTGCGTGGATTAGGCATTGTTTATCTAACGTATTTGGCGTGGCAGTGTTTAGTTTATGTGCAGAAAGAAAAAATCAAAATAGATGAAAATATACAGCCATCCCCACAAGCGAGAGGCGCTTGTTTTGTCAGGGGGTTACAGTCTAGTCTTTTGAACCCAAAGAATATGCTGTTCTATAGTAGTCTGATTCTTTTGGTTTATTCGAAATTTAATGTAGTTCAATTACTTTGCATTAGTCTGTGGATGGTGGGGATAGTATTGATTTGGAATTTACTGTTGTTGAAACTTTTTAGCCTAAATCATTGGAACCAGTATTTAACAAGGCAACTGGGCTGGCTTTATAAGGTATCAGGTCTCTGTTTTGCGATTTTTGCCATAATTTTGTTTATAGATGGGCTAATCTAAAAGCTTAATAATGTCTAGAGTTTGTTGATTTATATAACTTATAGCAATGAAGTAATTAATTCTCATTTGAATTTACTATCCAAATAAGAATCAAATAGTTTTGATTAAGACTAATTCTCATTTACTATCAGGTTCGAATTTTAGATTGATGAAAGAGGGTGGGAAATGGTTAAACTAAAACCATTGGTGTTAATGATGGCATGTGTATCTGGGTACAGCATTTCACATGCTGCTGAAACTCAAGTGGCCATTGAATCTGACTCATCATCTCAAGCGAGCAATGTCACAGCTTTAGAAACAATTCGAATTGTTGCAAGTGCTGATGCTTCTGCAAATGGTTTAATGGAAGCTTTCGCTGGTGGACAAGTAGCAACTGGTGGTCGAGTCGGGATTTTTGGGAATCAAAAGAATCTTGATACACCATTTAATTTGGCCAGCTATACCAATCAATATATCCAAGAACGTCAAGCGAAAAGTGTAGGTGATGTACTTAAAGCAGATCCTAGCGTGCGTGTAGGGCGGGGGTATGGCAACTTTCAGGAAAATTACTACATCCGTGGTTTTAACTTGGGATCAGATGACACCGCTTATAATGGTTTATACTCAATTTTACCTCGCCAGTATATTCCAACAGAACTCTTTGAGCGTGTAGAAGTATTAAAAGGTGCATCTTCATTCTTAAATGGGGCTATGCCGAGCAATGGCGGGATTGGTGGAGCAATAAATCTCTTACCGAAGCGAGCAGGAAATGACCCGTTAAATCGCGTAACTATCGGTACAGATTTTAATGGCGGTTATCTTTCGAATGATATTTAGCGACGTTTTGGTGAAAATCAGCAGTTTGGGGTGCGAGTAAATACCGCCTATCATGATGGAAATACATCCGTTGATGATGAAAAGAAATCGCTTGGACTCGCTGCAATTGGATTGGATTACAATGGTGAGCGCTTACGTCTTTCTGGTGATATGGGGTATAGCAATAATCGTTTAAATGCAACGAGACCAAATGTAACATTAGCTGCTGGATTAACATCAGTACCAAAAGCTATAGATAGTTCGAGTAATTATGCTCAAAAATGGTCTTATTCAAATGAAGAAAATATTTTTGGAAGTTACCGTGCTGAATACGATTTCAATGACGCGATTACTACTTACATGGCTTATGGATTCCGTCATGGTGAAGAGCAAAATTCATTAGCAAATTACACTTTGAGAAATGCTTCTACAGGAGCAAGTACGCTTTACCGTTTTGATAATGCCCGTGTTGACATGGTTAATACTGGCGAAGTCGGGCTACGTGGGAAGTTTGATACGGATTCGATCAAGCATAATGTGGTTGTTTCTGGTTCAGTATTTCAACTGAATACCAGAAATGCTTATTTAATGGATTCGGGGAATCCGTTGAATTCTAATATTTATCAACCTATTCAATATGACCAACCTGCTGCTCTATCTCCGGCATTCTCAGGTGGAAATATGGATAGTCCGAAATTAACTACACGTACACGTCTAAGAAGTGTTGCAATTGGTGATAATTTGACAGCATTGGATGATACCTTAGTCATTATGCTGGGTGCGCGTTATCAGCAAATTCTTCAAGATACATATAACTATTCTCAAGTGAAAACAGGCACGTATGACGAGAGTAAATGGACACCAGCACTTGGGATAACCTATAAAATCACACCTGAAATTTCGGTGTATGCTAATTACATTGAGTCTTTAGCTAAAGGGCTAACGAATACAAGTGGTGGTGTCACAACGTCACTCAAACCTTTTGTAGCAGAGCAAAAAGAAATTGGAGCTAAATATGAAAATGACGATCTTGGGGTGACACTAAGTTTATTTGATATTAATAAACAGCGTGGCGTCATGCAAAATGGTGTATTCAGTGATGCTGGTGAATATGTCCATCGTGGTCTAGAGTTAAGTAGTTATGGCAAGCTTACTGACTCCTTAACTGTTTTAGGTGGGGTGACGTGGATGCATGCAAAGCAAGAAGAAACAGGTTCGACGACCTATGATGGAAATTATGAAGTAGGTGTTCCTGAGTTTCAGGCAAATCTTGGTGCAAATTGGAAGTTGCCCCTTCCGCAAGATATTTCTTTGAACGCTCAATTGACTTACACGGGTTCCACCTATGCTAGTCTGGACAATAACTTGAAGGTTAATGATTGGACTACGCTTGATCTGGGTGCAAGTTATAAAACTCAGTTGGGGCAAACCCCAACTACATTTAACTTCCTTGTGAATAATGTATTTGATCAAGATTATTGGAGTTCCGTTGGTCTGTATGACAATATCAACAGTACAAGCAATACCAATAATGGTTACTTGGTTGCTGGTTTACCTCGTACATTCATGCTTAGTGCATCATTTGATTTTTAATCGAAGAAAAAAAAGAAAACCTCCGTTACAGGAGGTTTTCTTTTTTAGATGAACTTATTTATAAAATTGCTTTTAAGCGCGAAATGACTTGCTCACACTGTGCAAGGTCGGCGACTAGAGCAAGACGCACATGGTTTTCGCCTGGGTTGCCTTGCTCAGTATTGCGTGACAAGTAACGCCCTGGAAGTACTTTGACATGTGCTTTCTCCATCAGCATTTTTGCAAAAGCTTCATCATTATCTACTTTTAACCAGTAGTAAAAGCCTGCATCTGGTTTTTGTAGAGGGAGTAAGTGGCCTAATTCGTTTTGAAATAAGTCAAATTTTGCACGATATTGCACACGGTTTTCTTCAACATGTGTTTCATCATCCCAAGCCGCAATCGAAGCCAACTGGTGTTGTACAGGCATCGCTGCACCATGATAGGTACGGTATTGTAAATAGGGTTTGAGTAATGTTGCATCACCCGCGACAAAGCCAGAGCGCATACCCGGTAAGTTTGAGCGTTTAGACAATGAGTGGAATACAACACAGTTTTTGTAGTCATTTCGGCCTATTTCAGCACAAACTTCGAGTAGACCCACAGGCGCAGTATCAAACCAAAGTTCTGAATAGCACTCATCCGATGCAATGACAAAACCATATTGATCTGAAAGTGCGATTAATTTTTTAAACTGCTCTTTTGAGAGTACCGCACCTGTTGGGTTACCTGGCGTACAAACAAATAATAAGGCAGTTTTTTCCCAGACCTCAGCAGGCACAGCATCAAAGTCACCGAGATAACCATTTTCTTCAGTACAATTTACAAAATATGGTTTTGCCCCAGCAAGTAAGGTAGCACCTTCATAAATTTGGTAGAACGGGTTAGGCATCACCACATAAGGTACATCTTCGCGGTTCACCAAGGCTTGAACAAAAGAGAAGATTGCTTCACGGGTACCAGAAACAGGCAGGATGTTGTTCTCTGCACTAATTTGATTGAGTTGAAAACGACGGGTCAACCAGTTTGCAATACTGGTACGTAATTCTGGCAGACCTTTACTGTTTGGATAGGTCGATAAATGTTGAAAATTATCAATAATGGCTTGTTTCACAAACTCTGGCGCAGGATGCTTAGGCTCACCAATCGAGAGTGGAATGAGGGGTAAGTCTGCAGGAGTAATATCCTGAAATAGTTTATTTAACTTTTCAAAAGGATAAGGATGTAAAAGGGATAAACTCGAGTTCATGAAACAAAATACCAGTGTGTATTGTTAATGTTGACCACAGACCTGACTAGACGCTTCATCTAAGGCAGATTTTAGTTGAGCAGCAAAAGTCTCAGCTTCAGTTTCAGTCATGGGTTGACCATCTTTTTTGGTGACAAAGAAAATATCCTCGGCGCGTTCACCTAGAGTGGCAATTTTAGCAGAGTGAATATCTAGACCTTGCATCATAAACAACCCGCCCACTTTGGCAAGTAGGCCGGGATGGTCAAGTGTTGCAATTTCGACCATGTTTTGTTGCAGTGCTTCATTCAGCGTAATATCAACGGTATTTTCAATGTCAAAATGGCGCAGCTGACGTGGGATGCGGCGTTGCATGAGACCAGGATATTTATCTGAATTGACTAAGGCATCTTTTAAAGCAGACAGTACTTTGGCTTCACGTTCTGGGTCAGTCAGTAGGGTGCCAAAGCGGTCAAGCACGACATAAGTGTCTAAACTAAATGCTTTGGTTGCGGTAATAATACGCGCATCTTGTACATCCAAATTCATACGGTCAAGTATGGCAACCGTTGTTGCAAACAAGTTGGGCTGATCTTGAGTATAAATAAAGATTTGTACTGCATCCTGAGCAAATTTACGCTGTGCACGCATCAAAACCAGCGGTTCTGGGTTATCACCGTGCTGTAAAATAGCACGTGTGTGCCAAGCAATTTCATCTGCAGATTCTTTGAGGAAATATTCATCGCCCAGTTCTTGCCAGACTTTTTCGACGTCATCCAGTGCAAACTCTTCGACCAGTTGTTCACTGGCAGAAAACTTGGTGTCCTCAATGAGCATTTGATAATCCACAGGACGGCCTAAACCTGAGCGAATCACATCACGTGCATGCGTATAGAGCTGACGCATGAGAGAAGCGCGCCACGTATTCCAAAGCGAAGGATTGGTGGCATTAATATCTGAAACAGTCAACGTATACAGATAGTCGAGATGTTCCATGTCGCCCATTTTCTCAGCAAAAGCTTTAACCACATCGGGGTCAGAAATATCTTTCTTTTGAGAAGTGACGGACATGAGTAAATGGTTTTGAATGAGCCATGCGACAAGGTTGCATTCACGTTCGGTAAAACCATGATTACGACAGAATTCAATCGCATCAGTTGCACCTAACTCACTATGGTCTCCACCACGACCTTTAGCGATATCATGGAAAATGGCAGCCAAATAGACAATATCCCGACGTGCTAGACGTTGGAACACCGAACTCACGACAGGGAAGTCTTTGGCAAACTCAGGCTCTTTGAAGCGGTTTAAGTTACGCAGTAGTAGTAAGGTGTGCGCATCGACTGTGTAGATATGGAACAAGTCATATTGCATTAACCCCATAATCTGCCCAAATGCAGGAATATAGTTGCCCAATACTCCATAACGTTTCATTGCCACCATCGTCTCATATAAGCGATGTGGTGAGCGAATGATCGCCATAAACAAGGCTTGATGGGCTGGGTTATCCCGAAACTCTTGATCAATGTGCTTTGCAGCTAAAGTGAGGAGGCGTAAAGTCCGTGCACGAATACCCGTAATCTCAGGGCGGTTTGCCAATAAATAAAAAATTTCTAAGATGGCGCTTGGGTTTTCAGAAAAAATCTTATGGTGTTGAACAGCTAGTTTGCCATCAACTAGTTTAAAATTTTCATTGATTTCTTCAATGTTACGTTCGTAGTTTGGTAGGCGTGGGGTAATGACCGACTCGTTGAAATAAGCCAACAGCATTTCATTCAGTGTAGTCACTTGTTGAGCGCTTCGATAATAACGCTTCATGAATTGCTCAATTGGGTAATTCGGGGATTTGCCTTCTTCGCGCACATAGCCAAACTTCGCAGCAATATCGCGTTGATAGTCGAATAATAAGCGGTTTTCATCGCGTTTGGTGAGGCGATGTAAGTGATGACGAATTTCCCAGAGGAAGCTTTCGGCTTCTTCTAATACCCCTAACTCGAACTCTGAAATAAAGCCCAAATGCACCAAGTCATAAATGCGATTGACGCGGAAATGCCGCTTTGCAATCCAACCAATTTGGTTAATGTCGCGAATGCCACCCGGCGCATTTTTTATGTCGGGTTCTAGATTGCTTTCTGTGAAGTTGTGTTGCGCATAGCGTTTGGCCTGTTCTTCCATTTTTGCATCATAGAAGGTTTTATCTGTCCATGTTTGCGAAACAATACGTCGTGGCCATTTGGCTAAGTGTTCATTGCCTATAATTAAACGGGACTCGATGAGGGCTGTGGCAACAGTTAAGTCATTTGTGGCTTGTTCAACACAGTTGGCAATGGTACGTACACTAATGCCGGGTTTGAAATTGCCGACATCCCATAGGGAGGAAATAAAGACAGAAATGAGCTTTTCTTGTTCTTCGCTAAATTCATCTTCAGACAAGATCATGATGTCTACGTCTGAATATGGCAACATCTCTCGGCGACCATAGCCACCAACAGCAAATAAGCTCAAATCGGTTTGATTGAGTTCAGCATGTTTCCAAAGGAAAATAAGTGCCTCATCAATCAAATTTGAACGGGTTAAAATGACATCACGGATGGATTGACCATGATCAAAACTTTCTTGTAATTGATTTTCGACATCACTACGCCATTGATTGATCGCTTTAATGTCGTGATTACTGCTGACATAGCTAAGCAGTGGAGAAGTATTGATCATGTTCCGTATCCGTAAATTTTAACAACGCTTAGTTTTGATGAACGCTAACCAGTTCTGCTGTTTGAGCAGCGAGTTCACGTGCTTGGTCAGTTGTTTCAGCACGTGCTGTTGCAACGCCCATACGGCGACGTGTAAAGCCTTCTGGCTTACCAAAAATGCGTAAATCAGTATTTGGGTTTGCCAAAGCAAGATTTAAGCCAGAAAAAGATAAGTTGTTTGCATCTACACCCGCATAAATTACGGCGCTGGCTGCAACACTGTGACGTGCCGTATTTACAGGTAAACCTAAGATCGCACGCGCATGAAGTTCAAATTCACTTTGGAACTGAGAAGCAAGCGTTACAAGACCTGTGTCATGTGGGCGTGGTGATACTTCACTAAACCACACTTTATCGCCTTTGACAAAGAGTTCTACACCGAAAATGCCACAGCCACCCAATGCGATGGTAACTTTATTGGCAATACGCTTTGCTTCATCGAGGGCCACTGGTGACATAGCTTGAGGTTGCCAGCTTTCTACATAATCACCCGCATCTTGGCGGTGACCAATTGGATCACAGTACGACGTTTCAATTTCACCTGTTTCAGGGTTTTTAGAGCGAACTGTTAATAGAGTGATTTCAAAATCAAAATCAATTTGCGATTCTACAATCACAGTTCCTTGGTTTACACGACCACCTGTTTGCGCATATTCCCATGCAGCATCTACTTCTGCGAACTCTTTTACACGGGATTGACCTTTACCAGAAGATGACATGACAGGTTTAACAAAGTTTGGATAACCAATGTCATCACATGCTGCACGGAACGACTCTAAGGTGTTGGCAAAGCGATAAGCAGAAGTGGGCAAACCCAGTTCTTCAGCAGCTAAACGACGGATGCCTTCACGGTTCATGGTGAGGTTTACTGCTTTTGCAGATGGAATGACTGTGGCAATATTTGCTTGTTCGATTTCAACCAATACTTGGGTTGCAATGGCTTCAATTTCAGGAACAATCAGGTTCGGCTTAATGTCTTCAATAAGTTGTTTCAGCGCTGTCGCATCTGCCATATTTAAGGTGTGGGCATAGTGTGCCACTTGCATTGCAGGAGCATGATCGTAACGGTCAGCAGCATGAACTTCTACACCTAAGCGTTGTAGAGAAATCACAACTTCTTTCCCTAGCTCTCCAGAACCCAGTAGCAGGACTTTAAATGCTGAAGACTGAAGTGGGGTACCAATAGTAACGCTCATGTAAATCATCCATGCTTGATTTTATGGGCTTTTAGAATAGCAGAACTCTTAAAGGTGTTCAGGGTTCATTCACATAAATTAATGATATTGTCCAACAATTTTTTTTATAAAGCGATTGTGTTTACATACGTGCATTTGAAGTAGCAAAATCGTATTTCTGAGAATTGCTCAACCAAATTCAAAATGCCACGAAAAATGCATTCTAAAATTGATACTTTTAGCCGTTTTGTAAATTGAGTTTAGGTCAAGTTAAGTTTTAGGGGGAACAGATAGTTAAAAAACTACAGGAATATAGGTATATACCAAGCCGTAGCTGAGTGCTGCGGTCAGTGTAGCAGGGACAATTTGCTTAAATTTGAAATAAAGGCCAGCCAAGACAATGAAGCCGACTAACATGGCAAAACTTTTATTGGGTGCATCCAACAGTGGTGGCAAAGTTGCAACCACAAGCATCGAACTAATTGCTGAAATACCAATTGAACCCAATGCAATCTTCAACCATAAAGCACCGCGCTTTTGTGAACCTTGTTGAAGCTTTTGAATGACGAAGAATGGCCCAAAGCGTGAAGCAAAGTTTGCAATACCCACTAAAATGCCGACCAAGATAATTTCGATATTCATGTTTGATCTCCACTATGTTCGGGGTCTGGTTTTTTCAGTATATAGTGCTTAAACAAGCCAGCAAAAATACCTGAACTGATGCCAATAAAAATGGCAGCAGATAAGTCAATAAAGTAACAGGCAATCGCAGATACCAGAATAGTCACAGCGACCACGAAAGTGTGCCTCTTTTCAAATGCCGCCAATAAGAAACTTAAGAACAGTGCAGGCAATAAAAAGTCTAAAGCGGCTTGTAAGAACTGGGGTAAATGGCTGACTTGGTCTGCAAACATTCCACCTAGAAAAGAACCTGTCGCCCATGCGAGCCAACTGAATAGGCTTAAACCCAGCATCCAAGACTCAGACCATTCTTGGCGACGCTGTGACAACTTGATCATGCCTGAAGCAAAGACTTCGTCGGTTAATCCCCATGACCAAATAGCAGTTTTCTTTAGGTTCAGTTTATCTTGAATTAGGTTCTGTAGCGCAGGGCCGTAGAGTAAGTGACGAATATCTAGGGCAATGACAGTGAGGGCAGTCATCCAAATAGATGTACCACTACCGAGCAGTGCAACGACTAAAAACTGACTAGCACCTGCATACATTGAGCAGGATAAAAATAAAGCCTCCCATGCACTAAAGCCAAACTGGGTTGCAGATACACCAAAGGCAAAAGAAACAGGTAGATAGGTAAAGATAATCGCTTGGCTATCCTTAGCCCCTTGCCAAAAGCCAGCAGCTTGTGCAGGAGTGGGATTAAGTTCGGACACAACACACCTTGAAGAAGACTTTATCACTAGGTCAAAATTGATTGTGTATTGTAACTGAATTCACTAGCATAGTGCCGAATTGTTTGTTGAGGCGTTTAACCATGTTGAAGCTCGAATTACGTACTTTAGGGCTGGCTGCTATTATTGTGAGCAGTTTACTTTTGCAAGCTTGTGGACAGTCAGAGCAAGCTCCTGAACAAAAAGTAAAAATTAAGGCTGCGCCAAAAATTACCAATGACGCAACAGAATATGCACAGCGTGCTTGGGCATTTATTAATGAAGTCGATAGTTTGGTCTATCACAAACAACTGGATCAAATCGAGACTAAAGTACGACAACCTGCACGTAAGCTCAGTACAGAGTGGCGTATTAATGTCAAAATGACCGACTCCGTGACTGAAGGAAAGTATGCGTTATGCCGAAAGGCGTTGACGAGTTTGGATGTCTGGGCGCGAGCAACTTTAGAGAAAGATAGGCAGATCATAAAAGCGCAACACGAATATGAGCGTGACAAAGTTCAGTGTAAGGATGCCATTGATCATCCAAATTTAGGTAACACGAAAGCCAATAACAATATTTTTTAGTTTGAATAAAAAAGGCGAAAATAATTTCGCCTTTTTTAAATGATTACGATGAATTACGATTTTAAGGTGCTATTTGAAACAGCTTTTGCATCTTTATTTTTTACGTCTTTGCTCACTTGATTCTTTGTTTCGCTTTTTACTTTTGCCTGATTAGAGCTTTTTGCTTTTGTATTGGTTTCAGCATTCACTTTGGTTGCTGTCGTAGTTTTTACATTTTCCACAGTACCTTTAGATTTAGCAGTGGCTGTTTTATTGGTAGTCGTCGTTTTATCTTTCATTTTTGTAGTTTCGGCTTTTACTTCGGATGTTTTTGCTTTTTGAGCTACGCCATTCACTGTTACACAAGAACCCCCTTTGTGATTTGGGCCTGTTCCACCAGTTAAAGTTGTACCTTTAGGGCAGGCAAATGCTGATGCGTTTAGTACTGAGAAAAGTCCTGCTGTGAGAAGTGTTGTGATTTTTTTCATCGTATTCATCTTTTATGTCATAGGCATTCGCGCCTAACTGAAATATAAAGATATTTAATGTAAACGGAAATATGTAAATTGTATGTTTAATTATGAATTTTGGCTCCTTAAGTGAATATGAATCATAAAAAATATTGTTTTCAAACAATGCGAGTGGAGAGAGAAGATCTTAAGTTTATTTTCGAAATTACATTGTTGCGTGTGCTAGCGTATGAAGCCTTGGAAGATTAAGAATTTCAATTTTTTTAAACGATATTTTCAAAATCCCTTGTTGTTCTAGTTGATGTAATTCTTGGTTAATGGTTTGCCTTGAACACATTAACATTTGGGCTAGCTGTTCTTGAGAAAGATGTATCATATGGTTTTCAATATGCACATGGTTGCCATAGCCATTCAAAATAAAAAGCAAGCGTTGAGCCAACCTTTGGCTAATATTTTGACTTTGGATAGCGATCAATTCCAAAAATGCGAGACGTAACTTTTGCGAACTCAGCTGCGCAATATGAAACCAAAATTTCGGATGTGTGTGGAGTAAGTCTTCAATGGCAGTGTTGGAAATTTTTAGAATGGTACTTTTTTCAACAGCAATTGCATGATGGGAGCGAGGTTGTTGATCAATTAATGAAATTTCTCCAAACCACATGATAGGCTCAGCAATTGCCGCAATTGACTCATTTCCTTCAATATCAATATAGCCTAAGCGGATTTTCCCATGAAGGACGGCATAGATTCCGTCGAAAGCATCGCCATGATGAAACACGGCCTGATCACGTTCTATATGCACTTGTGTAGCGTACTGTGAAATGAAATCTTGAAATAAAATAGGTAGTTGGGAATACCAAATGTTATTTTTTAAAATGTGGAGTTCAGCTTCCTTAAGCACATTCAATCCTTATAATGAATCTTAAAAATTTCCATATTTGTAATTGTCACTTAGCCGACAACTTAGGTCGAGTTTTTTTTATATATTGAATAAAAGTATTTTACAAGGACGATTAAAATGTCAAAGCTTGAGCAGTTACTTAGCCAATATGCGGCTTACCATCTCGATCATAAGAATATTATGACCCACTTTGTGGGTATTCCCCTGATTGTGTTTTCAATTATGTGCTTAACCGCAAGAGCTGGCTGGGCTGTGGGTGGTTTTGAAATCACTTTGGCGATGGTTTTGATTTTAGCGAGTATTGTTTACTACCTGAGCTTAGATCGAATTTTTGGTCTGATCATGCTGGTGATCTATGCCATGGCTTATCCATTGGCGTATAAAATTGCGCAATTTGATTTGGGTCTTTGGTTAAGTTTAAGTATTGGTATTTTTGTGGTGGGTTGGGTGTTTCAGTTCGTTGGACATTTTTATGAAAAGAAAAAACCAGCGTTTATGGACGATGTAATTGGCCTCGCCATTGGTCCATTATTTGTTTTGGCTGAAATGGTGTTTATGCTTGGTTTTAGAAAAGATATCGAGCAACGGATGCTAGATGCAGCGCGTAAACAACGTGCGACAATGGACAATAAGCATGTCTCTGTGATATCACCTTAATAAAATCAGTTTAAAAAGCCAGTGAATTTCACTGGCTTTTTTATGCTGTTTTAAGATGTCTTCGAGACTTTATGTGTATCTGGCTGAACTTTGGATGCATTCGGGCTTGGAGCATGAGAATCTTTATGGGATTTATTGGTCATATCATTGGCTTTCATTGAATCATGTTTCACCATTTTATCTTGCTTTATGGCTGGATCATGTTTAGCCATTTTATCTTGCTTTGCTACTTTCTCTTGTTTCATGCCATGATCATGCTTTGCCATGTTCATGGTCGGGACACACTTACCACCTTTATGATTTGCACCTGTACCACCCGACAGTGTTGTGCCTTGAGGGCATGCAAATGCTGTTGCACTAAGGGTGGTGAATAAACCTGCTGCAATAAATGTGCTGATCTTTTTCATTTTCGTTTGTTCAATGAAGGCATTAGCGCCTGTGATTAAATTAGCGATAATACAAAAGAATAGAAGTTATAATATTGTGTGAGATCCAAATGGATCAGGTGTTTATATGTTATTTAATGCTGTTTTTAAGCTTGGTTTAAGCTTATAAAAAAACCCGATTGGTATCGGGTTTTTTTATATTCGAAATGGCTTATACGTTAAAGCGGAAGTGTAGAACATCACCGTCTTGAACGATGTAGGTTTTACCTTCTAAACGCCATTTGCCTGCTTCTTTCGCGCCTGCTTCACCGTTGTATTGAACAAAGTCATTATAAGCAACACATTCAGCACGGATAAAACCTTTTTCGAAGTCAGTGTGGATCACACCTGCCGCTTGTGGTGCAGTTGCACCCACTTTAACGGTCCAAGCACGAACTTCTTGTACACCCGCCGTGAAGTAAGTCTGTAAACCCAAAAGACCGTAGCCTGCACGAATCACCACGTTTAGACCCGGCTCTTCCATACCTAAAGCTTCAAGGAACTCAGCACGGTCTTCATCTTCAAGTAGTGAAATTTCAGCTTCGATTTGGTTGCAAAGCGGAACGACGATTGCATTTTCTTCAGCTGCAAGTTTTTTCACAGCATCTAAATGCGGATTATTTTCAAAACCATCTTCTGCAACGTTCGCAATATACATGGTTGGTTTTAAAGTCATTAAACCAAAGCCACGAACCAATTTACGTTCGTCGTCATCTAAGTCAGCTGCACGAGCAGGTTTACCTTCATCAAGTAAAGGTAAAATTTTGTCTAAAACCGCTTTGGTTGCAAGCGCTTCTTTATCGCCACCTTTTGCAGATTTTGCTAAACGAGTCACAGCTTTTGTCACAGTTTCTAAGTCAGCAAGTGCAAGTTCCGTGTTGATGGTTGCGATGTCATCAAGCGGGTCAATTTTACCGTTAACGTGAATGACGTTTTCATCTTCAAAACAACGCACAACGTGAGCAATTGCATCCGTTTCACGAATATTTGCAAGGAATTGGTTCCCCAAGCCTTCGCCTTTAGATGCGCCCGCAACTAAACCTGCAATATCTACAAATTCCATAGTCGTTGGAATTACGCGTTGAGGTTTTACAATTGCGGTAAGTTTGTCTAAACGTGGATCTGGCACAGGAACGATGCCTGTGTTCGGTTCAATGGTACAGAATGGGAAGTTTTCAGCAGCAATAGCAGCTTTAGTCAATGCATTGAAAAGTGTAGATTTACCAACGTTCGGCAAGCCGACAATACCGCAATTAAAACCCATGAAATAACTCACAACGTGTTATATAAAAATTGCCAGTGATTTTACATGAAAGCCATGACAAAGTCAGGTCTCAGGGCAGAAGAATCAAAGTTGTAAATCATGTTGCGTGCAGAACGTCCTCATTTAAGCCCTATATACGAGCCTTTTAAGCCTTTTCTTTTAATAAAGAAACTAGATTTAACAGATCTGTAGCATGTAGATCATTGTCTATGTAAGGACTAGAGTCTTTCAATTGAGCTGCACCATACTCAAAGGGGCGTTCAATATAAGCCGTCAGAAGTCCACAGCCACGCGCTGCAGCAAGGTCATCTTGATGGGTAGCCACCATCATCACTTGATTGGGTGCAACATTAAGTAAGTCTGCGACACCTAAATAGGTTTTAGGAGAAGGTTTGTAGGCTTTAACGTTTTCAGCAGAGAAAATAGTGTCCCAAGGCAATTTTGCATACTTTGCTAAATCGACCAATAAACGGATGTTGCCATTTGAAAGGGTACAAATAATATAATCTTGTTTTAATTGATTAAGCGCTACGACTGTATCTGGCCAAGGGTTGAGACGATGCCAAATAAAGTTTAAATCGCTTTTTTGAGCTTCGCTCAGTGTGGAGATTTGATATTTCACTAAAAGCTCATCCAAAATGAGGCGGTGAATATCATCAATGGAAGTCCACGGCTGCTGACCCAACAAAACCTGATCCATTGCAGGTCGATAGCCTGCACGCCAGTCTAATCCAAATTGATTGGCATTGATGTTCAAGGCTAGGCGTTCCACTTCTTGGACGATTGAAGAATGCCAGTCCACGACAGTTCCAAAGATGTCGAAAGCGAGTACTTTAATTTTAGAGGAATGACTCATCTTAGGGGGATTATTCTTATTTAGGCTTGAGGATACGTTATAGCTTATACATGTCTATCTGTATATTGAGAGCCATATTTTTCTATATGAATTTGAAATAAAACATTTTTAATTCGGTTGATTAGATTGCTGTCATAAATCAGAAGCGATTATAAGTAGGTAGTGAACTTGATATTAAAAAACCTCCTTAGAAAAAGGAGGGTTAAAAACTTAAGTGGGGGTAGAGTGCTCTACTTGATATGGGAGATGTGATTAAACCTTTCTTTTATCAAGCTGATTTGCCAGATTGTCGCCAATCGCTTGTACACACATTACCAAAATCACGAGCACGACAATCACGGCCAACATGATCTGCATATCAAAACGCTGATAACCATAGCGATAGGCGATATCACCTAAACCACCCGCACCAATGGCGCCTGCAATGGCAGAGGAGTTAATCATGGTCACAATGGTCACGGTAAAACCCGCGACAATTCCGGGTAGTGCCTCAGGTAACAACACATGCCAAATGATTTGAGTACGGTTACAGCCGATCGCTTGCGCAGCCTCAATCAACCCTTGATCCACTTCACGTAAACTGACTTCTGCAATTCGTGCAAAAAAGGGGGTTGCCGCCAAAGTTAAAGGGACAACTGCTGCCCAAACGCCATAACTGGTGCCTACAATCCAACGTGTGAGTGGAATCAGGGCCACCATTAATATAAGGAAGGGAACGGAGCGGGTGATGTTTACCAACCAGCCTAAGCTATGGTTGATACTTTTAGAGGGATAAATGCCATGCTCAGAGGTACTGACGAGAACCACTGCCATTGGCAGACCAATGAGTAAGGCAAAAAATGCAGATGCACCGACCATGATTAAGGTGTCGATAGTACCTGTCAGTAATAAATCAATGAGTTGGTCGTGCATAGCCAAGTACCTCTACATGTGTGACATGCGCTTTTAGTTTTTGTAGTAGCGATTGAATTTCTAAGTCCTGTGTGGGAACAGCAATAATCAATGTTCCAATTAAATGGTTTTGGATGGTGTCGACCTGACTTTGATACAAATGCACAGTTTGTGGAAAGTACTCCAAAATCTGTTTTAAGTCAGGTGGATGATGCGCATCTGAAGTCGAGCGAATTTTGAAAATGGCATGTGTATCAAGCTGCGTGGGTCCCGCATTTAAGCGAAAAGGCAAATCGAGTTGTTCTAGATTCAGCAGTTCTTGGGTAATGCCTTGCTGCGGTTGAGAGAACACAGACCAAACTTCACCTGATTCCACAATTTCACCGCCATCAATGACCACGACCTGATCGCAGATTTCCCGAATCACCTGCATTTCATGGGTAATCAATACAATGGTGATACCCAACTTCTGATTGATCTCTTTGAGCAAGGACAACACCACAGAGGTGCTTTCTGGATCGAGTGCAGATGTTGCTTCATCACAGAGTAAAATTTCAGGATGGTGAACCAATGCACGGGCAATGCCGACACGCTGTTTTTGACCGCCAGACAGTTGTGATGGGTAATGCTGAACCTTATCGCTCAGCCCAACCAACTGTAAAACTTCATTGACTCGTTGTTCGATGTCTTGTTTGGGATAATTGGCAACGATGAGGGGCAGTGCGACATTTTCATAGACTGTTTTGGCAGACATTAAATTAAAATGTTGGAAAATCATGCCAATGCGTTGGCGGAGCTGAATTAATTCAGCATGGTTCAATGCCGCCAAGTCTTGCTGATGAATATGGATATGACCTTCATTAATACGTTCTAAACCATTTAAGGTGCGGAGTAGGGAAGATTTACCTGCGCCACTTTTGCCAATAATGCCAAACACTTTCCCTGTCGGGATGTCGAGGTTAATATTTTTGAGTGCATGTACACTATGCCCTTGTACTGCATAGTGTTTGTTTAAATTACGAATTTTGATATGTGGAATGGAAAAATCCACATGAGAACCAAAGCTGACCATTCTTTTTCTCCTTATTTCCAGCCTTCAAACCACAGACCTTGGCCAAAATCACGGTCTAAAATTTCTTGAACATGTTTTGAGTTTTGGAATGCTTGCACAAAAGTCGCAAGTTTTTGGTTTTGGTCTGGATAGTCTTTACGTGTCACAAATAAAATGGCGTATTTCTTGTCTATCGGATCAAGAAAAAGGGCATGATGCGGATCTGTGACCTTAGCCATTTTTAAATAATGCGGGAAGCCAAAAATTAAATCGGCATCATTAAATGCATGGGCAGTTTGTGGGCCTTCTACTTCAATAAACTGAAGTTGTTTAGGATTGCTCACAATATCTTTTACAGTAGACAATTCATTGTTGATATCTTTGAGCTGAATCAAACCTGCACGATGCAGTAAAATCAGTGCACGCGCTGAATTCACAGGGTCATTGGGAATAACCACACGGGCTTGAGTGGGTAGTGCATCTAAGGACTGATATTTTTTAGAATATAGTCCGACATGACTTCCTGTTCCTGTGGCGAATGCATGCAGGTCATAATTTGTTTCGCGAATTGCATTGCGTAGAAAGACGCTTTGCTGAAAAAAGTTGGCATCAATGTCACCATTTTGCACGGCAACATTTGGCGCATGCCAGTCCGAAAATTCAACCAGTTTGACCTGAATACCTTGCTTTTTTACATCATCTGCCACGCTTTGCAGCAATTCTGCATAAGGTGGGCTAATGCCAATCGTTAAGACATTATCCTGCGCATGGCTTTTGCTATAGCGGTAACCCGCTAGAGCAAAAATTGCCACGATGACACTCAAGCCAATCAGCCATTTTTTTCGATTTTGAGTGAAAGATTGCGTCATAGCCTATACTCACTTCCAACCAGGGAACCAAAGTTTTTCGCCAATTTCACTATTCAAAGTCTGTTTAACTTTGTCCGATGTTTGATAAATCTTGATGAACTTTTCAAGTTGTGCGGCTTTCTCTGGGTGTTGCTGTTGGTAGTCGTCACGCACCACAAATAAAATCGAATACAGGGTATTGGTGTTGTCATCTAAGATTAGCGCGTCATTTGGGTCGATGGTTTTTGCAAGACGTAAATAATGTGGATAGCTAAAGACCAAGTCAGCATCATCAACGGCACGTGCAGTTTGTGGACCTTCAACTTCAATAAACTGAAGCTTTTTAGGATTGCTCACAATATCGTGCAGATTCGATAGATGATTGTTTGGGTCTTTTAAGCTAATCAATTTAGCCTGTTGTAACAGTAAAAGCGCACGGCCTTGGTTGACTGGATCATTTGGAATAACTGTACGTGCATTTTCAGGAATCGCATCAATCGAGTCATATTTTTTTGAATATAAACCGACGTGTGTGGTGACGCCTTTATCCAGTGCTTTCAGTTTAAATTGGGTCTCCTTGATAGCGTTATCTAAGAAGGGTTGATGCTGGAAATAGTTGGCATCAATATCACCATGGTTGAGTGTGATATTTGGGGTATTCCAATCTGAGAACTCCACCAGTTTGACGTTGATGCCTTGCTGTTTCGCTTCCTCTACAGCCACTTTTAACGGATTGGCAAAGGGTGGGCTGATCCCAATCACCAGTTCAGTGTTACTCGATTTTTTATGATAAGACCAAGCCACTAGTGCGATGACGATAGCGGCGACAATTACCCCAATAACGGTAAATTTTGTTTTTGCAGTTTGAGCCATGATATTTCTCGTATTTTAAAATTTATGCGGTTTGTTTTTGCTGTGTTTGAGTATGAGGGGGCGAGCTTTGACAGCGATACTGCTGTACTGGGTGGTCTGCGGACAGTCGGTCACCTTGAGCGAATAATTTGTGGCGTAAACTACCTGTTTCATAGGCAGTTTTATAACGGCCACGCTCTTGTAACTCTGGGATGACCCAACGAATAAAGTCTTGATGTGACTCTGGAGCAACGGTTCGTGTAAGGTTAAAGCCGTCTACGCCAGTTTCATCTAAGAGCTGGATGAGTTTTTCTGCTACAGTTTTTCCGCTCCCGACTATTAGCGGGTAGCGTCCTCCCAGTACATGCTGGGCTTTTAAATCTGCTCGGGTAACTTTTTGTTCTTTAAATTTGTTATTGACCGAGGCAATGCTATTGGTTTGTTTATAGGGGATCGCTTCATCATCTGTGAACTGAGCCAAATCTATTCCGACCGAACTTGAAAAATGTGCCAAACCTGCTTCTGGACTGGCATAGCGAATATATTCGGCGAGTTTTTCTTGAGCCAACTCGTCCGTTTCTGCCGTCACCACACTAATACCGACAAAGAGTTTAATAGCTTGCTCATTGCGCCCATGGCTTAATGCAAGCGCACGAATTTTATCGAATTGCTGTTTAAGATTTTCAGGCGTGTCAGCACCAATAAACA
>NZ_DKIK01000150.1:2957-3159 GCF_002454215.1 Acinetobacter sp. UBA6720 | reverse complement strand
TGGGTAATCAGGAAGCGCGTAGCCTTTTGATTGAAGCTCTTTGATACATGCTGTTAGCGGAGCAACAGAGGCACTAATATTTGGCAGTTTGATGATATTAGTATCAGGATCTTGTGTAAGACGACCAAGCTCTGCAAGATTGTCTGGAACTTTTTGTTCTTCTTTTAGGTATTCAGAAAATTCTGCGAGAACACGTGCGGCA
>NZ_DKIK01000150.1:0-2894 GCF_002454215.1 Acinetobacter sp. UBA6720 | reverse complement strand
GCTGCAACAGAAATGTCACTCTTGACAATTTCTATGCCAGCTGGCTTAGTAAAGGTCTCAATGATCGGCAGTAGCGAGTAAGTCGCTAGCAATGGCGCCTCGTCGGTCAGTGTGTAAATGATGGTTGACTTTCCACCAGCCATATATAGCCCCTTGCGTTAGATTGAGTTTTTTAGGGTGATGAGCTTCTGGCTCAGCCCCTGCGAACCGATGTGCTTGAATAAAACCCTGAAAGTATCGGCTTTCATTGCTTTTCAGTCAACGTAATATCCTGTGATAACGACATTTCGAAAAAAAATGATGCTGAATATTTACTCTAATCCTTCCTGTTTTCCGCAAACGCTCTACAATCTTCTGGAAAATTGACAACAAGATCCCTAAAACAGTGCGAATTTAGAGAAAAATAGAATCACTTGCTTCATTATAGAGCTTAGACTCGCAAACTCGATGAAGAAAAAAGCCAAAAAATTTATTTCTTATTAAACCAATTTTACATTTTTTAAACCTATGATTTTTATGACTTTGGTTAAACTTAATACTTTTATGCAACATTAAGGATCAATTAGATGATGAAAATACTCCTTCCTCTCATTGGACTTGGTTTTTCTTCATTATGTTTTGCACAGAACCCATTAAGTGTACACGTACTGAATTTAGAAAATGGTTTACCATCAGCTAATGTCAAAGTAACGCTTGAAGCACAACAAAATGATAAATGGACTGAAATCAATTCAGCGGCAACGGATGATCAAGGCCGTATCAATGATTTATACCCTAAAGATACCAGTCTACAAAAAGGTGTCTATAAAGTTACTTTTAAAACAGGTGATTGGTTTCGTCAAAAAAATCAGCGCTCTTTTTTTCCAGAAGTGCCTGTTGTCTTTGTGATTGATGGCTCATTGGATCATTATCATATTCCGTTATTGATCAGTCCGTACGGTTATTCAACTTATCGTGGTAGTTAACATTCACAAACGAAAAAATATAAAAAACCGATGGCTAAACATCGGTTTTTTATCTCAACAGAATGACAAATAAAGTAGGTTAAGCATTAAAGCTTGAGCCACTTTTCTGCTTGCGCTTGATCTTCGACTTTCAATTCAACTTCGGTCAGTGCTGAACCAGCAGCTTTTACATCAAAGCTCAGCAACTCATCACGGCGGAATGCAAGAATGCTATAGGTATCGTCTTGCTTGGCATATTTTTCTACCAATTTCACCGTTGCTTTGAGACCATCAATCGCAATGATCACATCATGGGCAGAAAGACCAGCTTGAGCAGCAGCGCCATCACGACGCGCACTTTGCACCAACACACCCTCTGGCTTATCTACAAGCTTTAAACCCAACGGTAATGACTTGTCATTTTTCAGGCTATAACTTAAACCAAACTCAGGGAAAAGTTGATCCAGTGGCAACTCATCTGTGGTGTTAATGAGGTGATTGACTTGCTCAATCCAGTTATCACCTGTGAGTTCATTACACAATTCAACAATCGTACGCTCATGCACTTGTATGCCCTTTTGCGCGTTTTCATAAAGTTTACGCATAAGCGCATCTAGACTTGAACCACGTAACCGTAAACCCAAGTCTAAGCATAGCGCTACCAAACAACCTTTGTTGTAATAGCTGGTGCCTGCATTGTTCGAGTTTTCATCCTGACGGTAAAATTTCACCCATGCATCAAAACTTGACTCAGACACAGACTGAACAAAACGACCCGGATTTTGTAAATAACGATCAATCTGAGTTTTGAGTAGTTTGATATATGAGGCTTGAGAAATCACACCGCTACGCAGCAAAATCAGGTCATCATAATAAGACGTGAAACCTTCAAAAATCCAAAGCAAAGAGGTATAGCCTTCTTTGTTTAAATCATAATTGACAAAGTTTTCAGGACGAATGAATTTGACCAACCATGAGTGGAAGTATTCATGACTACATAAACCTAAGAAACGTTGATAGTCTTCAGATGGTTCTTCAGGCTCATTAACTTTGGGCAAGTCTTCACGTGGACTAATCAAACTGGTTGAATTTGGATGCTCCAAACCACCATAACTATTTGCTGTAGCCATCGTCATAAAGGTGTAGTTTGCAAATGGCGCTGAGCCAAACATTGAGATTTCTGTTGCGCAGATTTTTTCAATGTCTTGCTGCATACGTGCAGCATTCATGGCATGTTTGCCTGACACTACAAACTCGTGTGGAATGCCATTGGCTTCAAAAACAAAACGAGTCTGCTCTGCCAACTCAAATGGTGCATCAATTAGCTCAGCATAGTTTTTGGCTTTTAAGGTAAAACGACCTTTAACAAGGCTTTTTGAAGCCATACCTGTCGCTAATTGGAAGTGTTTCAGCTCATCAGGAAGGAACAGTTCAACTTCAATAGCTTTATCCTCTTGACCCTCCAGACCTAAACATGCACATGCAGGATTGACATATAAACGGGTTTGATCTACATACGCACCGCGCACCGACAGATCATAAGCATATACATCATATTCAACCGTAATCAATTCATGATCGGTATTAAAAAGACGCCATTTATTCTTTTCAAATTTTTGGATTTGTAATAACCGCCCTTCTTCATCATAAGCACGAACCGATTCAATATGCTTTGAAAACTCACGAATGAGGTAACTACCCGGAATCCAAGTCGGTAATGAAAGTACCTGTGTTGGGTCTGCTACAAAACGTAAAGTCACGTGTATAAGGTGCTGACGATAATCGTCAAATTCGATCTGATAATGCAACATAATGGGCGATACAAAATAAAATGAAATGAGTTATAACTTAGCTTAGCATTATTTAAGCCAGTTTTGCGTCACAGTCACATTTGTCTGCATTTTTGACTGGTCATTGGCGAAAAAAAGGCATAGCATTTGCAGCTGTTTT
>NZ_DKIK01000081.1:0-10192 GCF_002454215.1 Acinetobacter sp. UBA6720 | reverse complement strand
TGGATAAATGTGCAAAGTAGGTGTTAATGGTATGGCCTTCAGGGATAGGGTAGTCAGGCAGAAAGTATTTACCTAATTGCAGGGTAACGTTACAACGTTTGGCAATTTGATAAGTATTTTCAATTGCAGAGGGAATGTCTGCAAATAATTCCGCCATTTGTTGGCCAGATTTAAAATATTGCTCTGGAGAGTAATTTTTTGGTCGGCGGTTATCCCCTAATACATAACCATCGGCAATACAGACCCGGGCTTCGTGTGCTTCAAAGTCCATTTCTTTCATGAAATGCACATCGTTATGTGCAACCACACCTATGTTATATTTTTTAGCCAGTTTTAAGGCTTCATAGTTGAAGTCATCTTCGCCTGAACGACCTGTTCGGCATAGAGCCAAATAAACACGATTGCCGAACTTTGCAATCCATTCTTCGAGTAAAGGTTCAGCTTTTTGCGGATTCGATGTACAGAGCATTTTGCCGACATCAGATTGTATGCCAAGTAGAGCAATCAGGTCGTGGTTTTGCTCTAAAATCCAGTCTTTTGCAACGCAAGGAATATCAAGCTGTTGACCACGGATAAAACCCTCGGAAACCAGTTCAGTCAGATTACGCCAGCCAACATTGCTCATCGCCAATAAAGTCACGCGATGTTCAGCATCATTCAAGCGAACTTCTGAACCCATAATTGGTTTGATGCCATTATCTAAGCATTTACCATAAAACTTTACAGCAGCATGTAAGTTAGATAGGTCAGTAATGGCAAGGGCTGGCATACCTTCTGCCTTAGCAGCTTTGACTAAATCAGGTATACGTACAATTGATTCTGTGATTGAAAATTCTGTATGAATACCAAGATGTACAAAGTGCATAAGTGAGTCCCTGCAAAAACCGCTAAATAGTTTAACATGCTCTGCCTTCATTCTGAGTGCGATTCAAATGAATTGGCAAAATTTAATAGCATGTAGCGTTTGGACTGTATATTTTATTGTCAGTAACTTTAAAACAACTTAGAAAAGGCAATGTCAGTCCTTGTTCTTGGCATAAAAAGATTTTAGCAGGCCACCGCTTGCTGAACGGCAAAACTGTTTAGCCGTCCATTTTTAAAACCGAAGCTGAGATAAGCCGTGTAGGGTGGGGCAAAGTCTTGCGGTTCTTTCAAAAAAGCTTTGATTTCACTGGGCTGCAAGAGCAGGATTTGGGCTTGGCCTGATGCTGCTATACCTTGTGCACTGTATTTAAAGTCTTGTTTAAATTGCTGCAAAGTATAATTCGGCGTGATGTGAATATTTTGCACGCGTATGTTTTCGCTCATGCCTTGAGTACTTTTCCAGTTAAGCCAAACACGGCCTTTGGTTTGACCGAGTTGTTTAAAATTCGCTTTGTCTTTATAGAATTTTTCAGTCTGAATCTTGGGATTATCTTCGTTAAAAATTTCAAACTTTAGGGTTTTGTATTGGGCATTTGCAGTACTGTATTCATAGTTGCCTGTGCATTCAGTATATTGCTTGCTGACTTTTCCATTCGATTGAGCGAGCAATTGACTGACTTGATGTGCTGTCACAGGGGCATTCAGTTCGACCTGATTCACTTTCACACTGGTGACGTAGTCATACGTATTTGGCACTGCATGACTGAGTATCGGCAAAAGACTTATACTTAGAAATAAAATGGGTGTTTTCATGGTGATGATTTTAAAGTCGTAATTTTGAATTCTTTGTGTTGTCATTATATAAAATTTAAATCTGAAAAAAAGCTCTCAATATTGAGAGCTTAATTTTGTTAACGCAGTTTAGACAACCAATCCCCAACGGATTGTACAATTTGTACCATGATCAACAGCACAATCACCGTGAGTATTACAACACTAGTATCAAAACGTTGATAACCATAAGAAATAGCAAGGTCACCAATACCACCTGCACCTACTGCACCAGCCATCGCGGTTGCGCCAATTAAGCTAATCGTGGCTGTGGTTAAGTTCAAAATCAGTGAACTACGTGCTTCAGGTAAAATAAACTTAAAAATGATTTGTAGCGGTGTTGCGCCCATGGCTTGAGCAGATTCGATAATTCCTTCATTCACTTCAAGCAATGACGTTTCGACCAAACGACCAATATAGGGTCCAACGTAGATCGTAAGAGGAACAATTGCCGCCCACGTGCCAATCGAGGTGCCTACGATCAGTTTAGTTAAAGGTAGAACTGCAATGAGCAAGATAATAAAGGGTAGAGAGCGCAGGGCATTCACAATCGGGTTAAGAATGTGATAAATCGCTTTGTTGGGTAAAATACCATCTGGGCGTGTCACCAATAAAATGATGGCCTGAATAAAGCCCCAAATACAGCCAAATAGCATTGCAAAAAACACCATATGAAAGGTTTCTTGCAAAGCGGTAATGAACTGATCAATAGATAGTGAACTTTTCCAAAACGGCGCGGTAATTTGAGTTAACCACTGGACAATTAAATCTCTCATGCCAGTTCTCCTGATTGCTCAACAGCCACACCATGCTGTTTTAAAAACTCCACTGCTTCAGTAATTAAAGTTTCATCCCCTAATAACTGAACAAACATTTGGCCAATCACATTGCCATCAATTTCAATCATGTTGGCAAATAGGATATTGAGACTAATATCAAACTGTCTAATTAAATTTTGGATCACGGTTTCATGTGCAGACTGACCAAGGAACTGTAAGCGATAAATACTGTGATGGTGCTTATGTTCCAAATTATTCAGCAGTTTAATCGGTAACTGTTGATGCAAAATCGTTTGAATAAAATTCTGCGTTGTTGCATGTTGTGGACGACTAAACAAGTCCACTGTTTTTCCAGTTTCAACCACTTTGCCGAGTTCCATCACGGCCACATGTGAGCAGATGCTTTGAATCACATCCATCTCATGTGTCACCATGACGATGGTAATGCCTTGCTCTTGATTGATTTTTTTGAGCAAGTCTAAGACCGACTTGGTGGTTTGTGGGTCTAGTGCAGAAGTTGCTTCATCACAAAGTAAAATTTTAGGATGGTTGGCAAGCGCACGAGCAATACCGACACGTTGTTTTTGACCACCCGAGAGCTCGTCTGGATAAGCTTCTTTTTTATGCTTGAGGTCAATAAACTCAAGTAGCTCATTTAAACGTTTTTCACGTTCAGCTTTGCTATAACCTAAAAGTTTCATTGGCATTTCAATATTGGCTGCAACAGTTTTGGTCTGCAGTAAATTGAAATGCTGGAAAATCATGCCAATATTTGCACGTTCTTGACGTAATGCTTTTGCATCTAATGCAGTAAAGTCTTTTTGATTGATAATCACTTGGCCTTGGGTTGGGCGTTCAAGTAAATTGATCAATCGAATGAGGGTACTTTTACCTGCACCACTATAGCCAATAATGCCAAAAATACTGCCCTCTGGAATGTCCAAATTGATTTGGTCCAGTGCAGGAATGGTTTGGCCTTTTAGCTGATAGTGCTTTGAAATGTTTTTAAATTGAATCATATCGTCAAAAACTACACAAAAATGAAAAAACAGGCAAAGAGACTTTGCCTGTTTCGTTGATTTGATTATATTACTATTTAGCTTGAGTAAGGTAGCTTACTGGCTTGTTCACATCAATTTTTGTGCCACCAAAATGCTCTTGAACATATTTGCCTACTGCAGCGACATGGTAAAGCTCACCAACTTTTTTCAGTACAGGGTCGTTTTGACGCGCTTCAGCCACAGCAAGAACGTTGACGTTCATTTTCGTGGTTTGGTCGATTGGCTCATAGTAAATCGCATCTTTCAATACGTTTAGACCACCTTCCATTGCAAGGGTATTCCCCAACACAATTGCATCAACTTCGTCTTTCACACGTACAGCCGTTGCCATTTGAATAGGCTTGATGACAAGTGCTTTGTTGTTTTCAACGATGTCTTGAGATGTACCTTTCACAAAGTCAAAGTCATTTTTTAACTTCACAAGACCCGCAGATTGTAATAATAACAATGCACGTGATTCGTTCGCACCGTCATTTGGAATCGCAATCGTTGCACCATTTTTAAATTCAGCCAGTGTTTTTACTTTGCTTGAGTAAATACCCATTGGCTCTAGGTAGGTGGTAGAAAGCGGAGCAATCTTCGCTGTGTTTGCTTCGTTGTAGGCAACCAAATAAGCATAAGATTGGAATGCGTTGACATCGACTTCATTGTTTGCAACAGCGGTGTTCATTGCAACATAGTCAGTGAAGTTTTTAATGTCTAATTTTAAACCTGCTTCTTTGGTTTCTGGCAAAGTTGCAATATAGCGCCAAATGTCCGCATCAGACCCTGTCGATGCGATAGTTACTGTTTGCTCAGCAGTGGTTGCTGTATCCTTTTTAGTTGCATCTGTTGCAGGTGCTTCAGGTTTACTACAACCTGTTAAAACAACAGATAAACCCAGTGCAATTCCTAGAATTTTTTTCATTTTTTCTTCCCGAGTAAGCATCCAAATGAGGTATCACTTACCTGAACTATAGAGAGATTAATTGATTTTAAATCAGACATTCCTGATTTGATGCATAAGACTGTAATGTGTGTTTTGCAAGCTTGCAATGCTATATCAGTCGTATATGTTTCCTTCATATTTAAAAAATGATGCTTTTCAAATAACGAGTAACATATATGCTCAATCGTTAAATTTTGCACATCATATCAACAAAGTAATATTCGATATAGAGCATAAAAATTTAATACTTATCTGATTTTAAGATTAGCAATAGCGCGGTACTTTATATTTTTATAGTGAAAACAATATATTATTTTTAATTAAACTATTAAAAAATAATGGTTTGTTTAATTTTTGTTCTTTATAAGATTTTATCTAAACTAAATACAAAAAATAGATATAAGCTGAATAAAGTCTCGGACGAAAATACGGATATTTCTGCGATTGAAAGGCTGAATCAGATGAAATTATAAAGATGTAAGCAGTTCAATGCTTATGATTAGGTTTGTTTGAGTATTTGAGTCAATGCAAAAACTGAGCCTATCGCTGTTTATTCTTAGATAGTAGTGAAGACAGGAGAATCGAGCATATTCGTTGGTATTGCCTACGACTATCCTAGAATAGCCATAGGCGGTTAAGGCTAAAAACTCAAATTACTGTAAAAAGGTTTTAGATTCATAATTTGGATTCGGATAACTATAAAAACCCTGTCCTGTTGGCATACCGAGGTGACCAGGCTCAATAAATTCTGTTTGCAGTCGATTCATGAGACGTGCCATCAGTGGGTTGGTATCGGCATGCAATTTTGCAACGTTATATACTGTGTTAATGCCAATAATGTCTAAGATTGCAAACGGACCTTTGGGTGAACCAAATGACTTCATCCATGCTTTATCTACGGTTTGTGGATCAGACACTTCATTGATCCAAAGGTCTAGTGCTGAAATTAAAAACGGAACCAGCATTGAGTTGAGGAGATGGCCAGGTTGTTCTTTGTAAATTGGCAGTGGTAACATTCCAATCGCTTTGGAAAATTCAACTAACTGGTTGAAGACGCTAAGATCTGTAGATGCATGTCCCATAATTTCAGCCATGTTATTCACCCAAATCATATTAGCAAAATGCAAGGCTAAAAACTTTGCTGGGCGTCCAGTCACTTCAGCAAATTCGCTTGGCAATAACGTCGACGTGTTGGTTGCAAAAATAGTTTTTTCAGGTGCAACTTGGCTTAATTTTTCATAAAAATCCCGTTTAATAGCTGGATCCTCTGGTACAGCTTCAATCACAAGGTCTGCATCTTTGACTGCTTCGGCAAGGTTCGAATGATAACTAAGATTGTTAAATGTATTGTCGAGTTGATCTTGGGTTGCATTGAGATCACGTTTATAGCATTCACATAATTCAAAAAATTTGGCTTTGGCTTTGCCAAGCACTTCATCATTGATGTCATAAACGCTGACTTTAAAGCCGTGAAATGCGGTTTGAAATGCAATTTGATAGCCGAGTACACCACTACCTGCAACAGTGACATTTTTAAAGTTCATTCTATTTTCCTTTTTTGTCTTTAATGATGAATGTAGTTTTCATATCCATGAGCTACATTTTTAGGACAACATTTTATTTGCTTGATATACAGTATCAATGAAGCAATAAAATGTTCATTGGAGCTATTCTGCCGAGACATTTATATGTTAACTTGACAGAATGAGTCTATTTTTTGACTTGTTGAGACAGGAATTGTTGGAATGAATCAGGAAGATTCGCTCGCGGTTTTACGCCATAAAAATATCCATGATGACATGGTGCATAGTTCCGGTTTACGGGGATACTTGGATCTTATGCAACAATTGGGAATAGACCCAATACCGTTATTGGAAAAATATGGTATTCAACTTGGGCAATTACAAGATGATAATGCGTGGATATCACACACTGCAATGATTCAGCTTTTAGAGGATAGTGCACAGCAGACCCATTGTCCTGATTTCGGCTTACGTATTTCCCAGTATCAAGACATTGGTATTTTAGGTGTGCTCGGGCTAATTTTACAGAGTGCTTCTACACTGCGAGAAGTGATTAAGTACAGTTCAGATTTATTGTTTCTTCATGGTTCGGCATTGCGGCTATATATTAATGAAGCCATTGCCGCCGATTTATTTGAGCCACATGCGGATATTGTTGCAATCGTTTTTGATATACAGCTAAATGATTCGACTCCTATTTTGAGTAAACGCCAGTCTATGGATCTTGGGCTTGCCGTATGTCATCGTGTTATGCGCTATTTAAGTGGTGAACAATATCAGCCACTGAAGGTGACATTACCACATAGTCCAATCGCGCCTTTAAGTACGTATAAGCGTTTTTTTCATACAGATGTGCTTGAGAACCAACAACATGCAGCCTTATTTTTACATAAAGATATGTTGAATATTACTTTGGCTAGTATTGATCATGGTCTACGTGAAATTGTGGATAGTTATCTTGAGCGGAGCTTTCGCAGTCATCAGGGTTCATTGAGTGATCGCGTACAACATGCGATACGTATTCATTTGTCTGGACCTAAAGCCAATAAAACGGATATTGCGTGTATGCTTGCGATGCACCCGCGAAGCTTACAACGTAAATTAGATGAAGAGGGCACAAGTTTCGAACAGATCCGAGATAAACTTAGACAGCAATTATTACTGCAATATTTAGCCGACTCAAAAGCATCAATGAGCCAAATTGCTTCAGTATTGGGTTTTTCTGAACAATCTGCGTTAAGTCGTGCTTGTAAAAATTGGTTTGGTGTGGCACCGCGCCAGTTGAAAAAGCTGAGAAATCAAGATCAATAAAAAACCCGCATTATTATGCGGGTTTTTAACTTAACTGACTCAGTTGAAATTAAGCATTTTCACGAGCAATCGCGCGGTAACCAATATCTTTACGATATTGAACACCCTCAAAAGTTACTTTTTGGCAAAGTTCTAAAGCTTTGGCTTGTGCTTCACCGATTGTATTCCCTAGTGCAGTTACGCAGAGTACACGACCACCAGCAGTCACGATCTCGCCATTTTCATTGGCCTTCGTGCCAGCATGGAACACTTTAGCATCGGTCATTTGTGTATCTAAACCTGAAATCACATCATCATTGCTTGATGTTTCAGGGTAGCCTTTAGATGCCAGTACGATACCGACCGTTTTACGGTCATCCCACTGTGCTTCTTCTGGAAGCTTTCCTGCAATACCTGCTTCTACTAATTCAACCAAAGATGATTGTAAACGCATCATAATCGGTTGAGTTTCAGGGTCACCAAAACGGCAGTTGAATTCGATCACACGTGGTTGACCCGCATCATCAATCATCAAGCCTGCGTATAAGAAGCCTGTATAGACATGACCATCGGCTTTCATACCATCAACTGTCGGACGCATCACTTCCTTCATGACTTTGTCAAAGACATCGGCAGTCACCACAGGAGCAGGAGAGTAAGCTCCCATACCGCCTGTGTTTGGACCTTGGTCACCTTCAAAAATGCGTTTATGATCTTGCGACGTTGCCATTGGTAAAATGTTGTCGCCATCAATCATACAAATGAAAGAGGCTTCTTCACCTGCAAGGAATTGCTCGATTACGACACGTGAACCTGCATCACCAAATTTGTTGCCTGCCAACATGTCATCAATTGCATCAAAAGCTTCTTGATTGGTCATGGCTACAATCACGCCTTTACCCGCAGCAAGACCATCTGCCTTGATTACGATAGGCGCACCATTTTTTTCAACAAAAGCTTTCGCTGCATCGACTTCAGTAAATACATCATAGAATGCTGTAGGAATGTTGTGGCGCTTTAAGAAGTGCTTAGCAAAAGCTTTCGAGCCTTCTAACTGAGCAGCAAATTGAGTTGGTCCCCAAATTTTAAGCTCTGCCGCGCGGCAGGCATCCACTACACCATTTACAAGCGGTGCTTCTGGGCCAACAATAATCAAATCTACCGCATTATTTTTTGCAAAGTCGATAATTGCAGGGTTGTCTAAAATGTTAAGCGCAACATTTTCACATTTATTTTCTGTCGCTGTACCTGCATTACCAGGAGCTACAAATACTTTTGCAACTTTCTCATCTTGTGCGATTTTCCATGCCAATGCATGTTCACGACCGCCATTACCCAAAACTAAAATGTTCATCTAAAAATCCCTCAAAGAAAAGAATCCCTCCCGACCTCCCTTTAAAAAAGGGAAGGGATCACGCATGAAAACCAAGGTTTCTTACGTGAAAAGTCCCCCTTTTTACAAAGGGGGATTTAGGGGGATTAATAAATATGACTTCTAATCAATTAATGACGGAAGTGACGCATACCAGTAAAGACCATCGCAATGCCTGCTTCATCCGCAGCAGCAATGGTTTCTTCGTCACGCATAGAACCGCCTGGTTGGATAATACATTTAATGCCTGCTTTCGCTGCATTATCAATACCATCACGGAACGGGAAGAATGCATCCGATGCCATAACCGCACCTTCAACCACTAAACCGGCATGTTCCGCTTTAATCGCAGCAATACGCGCTGAGTTAACACGGCTCATTTGACCTGCGCCTACACCAATGGTTTGACGACCTTTAGCATAAACAATGGCATTTGATTTCACGTATTTCGCAACTTTCCAAGCGAAGATCAAATCATCAATTTCAGCTTCAGTTGGTGCGCGTTTGGTCACAACTTTTAGATCATCTTTTGTGATCATGCCCAAGTCTTGGTCTTGAACCAATAAACCACCGTTAACACGCTTGTAGTCTAACTGCGGAGCACGCTCATCAATCGCTGGTAATTCACCGCACACCAATACACGAACATTTTTCTTTGCACCAGTGACTTCAAGTACGCCATCGGCAATGCTTGGAGCAATGATTACTTCTACGAATTGACGGTCAACGATTGCTTGTGCAGTTGCTACATCTAGCTCACGGTTGAATGCAATGATTCCACCGAAAGCAGATTCTGGGTCAGTTGCATAAGCCAAGTCATAAGCGGTTTGAATACCGTCTAATGAAACTGCAACGCCACATGGGTTTGCATGTTTCACAATGACGCAGGCTGGTTTAGCAAAAGATTTAACACATTCAAGTGCTGCATCGGTATCCGCGATGTTGTTATAAGAAAGCTCTTTACCTTGAAGTTGTTTCGCTGTTGAAACAGAGGCTTCAGTAGCTGTGCTTTCTACATAGAATGCAGCTGATTGGTGCGGGTTTTCACCGTAACGTAAGTCTTGAGCTTTATTGAGCTGTGTATTGAAAGTACGAGCAAACTTGTCCGCTTCACCTTCAGCTTTGCCTACGCGCGCGCCAAGGTAAGAAGCAATCATGCCATCGTATTGTGCAGTGTGTTCGAAAGCTTTGACTGCTAAATCAAAACGAGTTTCATAAGACAACGCGCCATCTGCTTTAAGCTCGGCAACAACGGTGTCATAGTCAGAAGCATTTACAACAATACCTACAGACGCATGGTTTTTCGCAGCAGCGCGAACCATAGTTGGACCACCGATGTCGATGTTCTCTATGGCATCTGCAAGTGAACAGTTCGGTTTAGCGACTGTTGCAGCAAATGGATAAAGGTTCACAACTACAAGATCTATTGCATCGATATTGTGTTCAGCCATCACAGCTTCGTCTAGACCGCGACGAGCTAAGATACCACCATGAATTTTCGGGTGTAGCGTTTTTACACGACCATCCATCATTTCTGGGAAACC
>NZ_DKIK01000054.1:1735-8138 GCF_002454215.1 Acinetobacter sp. UBA6720 | reverse complement strand
GAAAAAGCATTGGAAACGATCTTAGAACGTCTTTCACCCTATAACCCTCAAGCCATTGGTCACCGCGTCGTACATGGTGGTACATTGACCAAAGCTGAGCTTTTAACAGAAGAAATTGTAGAACGCATTCGTGCAGCGACACCACTTGCACCACTCCACAACCCAGCTCACTTGGTTGGGATTGACGCAACTATGCGTTTATTTCCAGAGCTACCTCAAGTGGCTGTGTTTGACACGGCTTTCCATCAAACCATGCCTGCGCATGCATACCGCTATGCTGTACCGAAGTTCTTATATACTGAGCACAATGTACGTCGCTATGGTTTCCACGGTACGAGCCATGCTTATGTGTCTGAACGCGGTTCAGAACTGGCAGGTAGCTTTAAACAAGGGGGCTGGTTAACAGCACACTTGGGTAATGGTAGTTCTACTTGTGCAATTTGGAATGGGCAAAGTGTTGATACCTCAATGGGCTTAACGCCACTTGAAGGTGTCGTGATGGGCACCCGCAGCGGTGATGTCGATCCAAGCTTACATAGTTTCCTTGCCAACAACTTAGGTTGGGATATTTATAAAATTGATAAAATGCTGAATAGCCAATCAGGCTTACTCGGTTTGTCTGATCTTTCAAATGACATGCGTACGTTGATCGAAGCCTCTGAACAAGGTGATGAAGATGCAACTTTAGCCATTGAAGTGTTCTGCTATCGCCTTGCAAAATCGTTAGCTGCACTGAGCTGTGGTTTACCACGACTGGATGGCCTATTCTTCACTGGCGGTATTGGTGAAAACTCTGCATATATTCGCGAAAAAACGATTGCTTACCTCCCACACTTTGGTTTCAACTTTAGCAAAGAAGCCAATGACAATCTAAAGCGTGGTACTGAAGGTCGTATTGATGCAGGCACAGGTCCACAGATCTGGGTTGTACCAACCGATGAAGAAGGACGTATTGCGAAAGAGACTGAGCATGTTGTAGCCAATGAGGTGATTCAAACTGCTGCAAAAAAGTCTGAAGACAATGTAGCGATCGCTTAAGCGGTCGTTACATTCGTTCAAGTCTGTTTTAATTTCTTGTATGACGAATAAATATATGAAAACAATTTTACTTGTGCCGACTGGGGAAGGTGTAGGCTTAACATCAGCCTGCCTAGGTTTGGTTTATGCACTAGAATGCCAAGGTGTTAAAGCTGGCTTTTTAAAACCATTCTCTCAAGAACTCACGGCGGGCGCAGACCGCACAACGGCGCTCTATCACCATGTGTCTAAAAACGAAACTGTTGAACCCATTAATTATCACACTATTTTGCAGCAACTTAGCGCAGGTGAAAATGATGAGTTACTTGAAGATGCAGTTCGCCTACACCGCACCATTGCACGTAAGCATGACCTGATTATCGTTGAAGGTTTAGTCCCAAACAACCGTGATTCTTTTGCGTCTGAACTAAACGCGCAACTTGCCCAAGCGCTCGATGCTAAAGTGATCATCGTCAGCAATGCAGACATTAATAAACCAAGTGCGACGGCTGAGAAAGTTGATAGTCAACTCCGTTATTTTGGTGGTGCAAGTTCAGAGCGAACCGCAGGTGTGTTATTAATGCGTACCAAGGGTTTACCTGATGACTCGGCACATATTCCTGTGACGATTGACCCAAGTCTCCGTTTAGTTAGCGATACCAATAAGTTCATTATTGAACTCCAAAAGACCCATCCAAAACTCGGTTCAGACAAACTGCCAGTAATTGGTCTAGTTCCGTTTAGTAATACGCTTAGCGTACCGCGTATGTCGGACTTAGCTACGCATATTCAGGCAGAATGGATCAATCAAGGCGATGCAACACAACGTCGTGTATTACATAGCAGTTTAATTGCATCGAATATTGAGCACGAACTTCATAAGTTTGTCGCAGGTGAGCTCATCATTAGTGCATCAGATCGTATTGATGTGCTATTAGCTTCAAGCTTAGCCAGCAGTAACGGTATACCATTGGCAGGGCTCGTACTGACCGAGCACCATACGCCAAACGAGCAAGTGCTCGCGTTCTGCCAAACAGCGATTAAACAAGGCTTGCCGATTTTACATACATCACTCAGCACGTTTGACACCGCGCAGAATTTAGCCAATCTCAGCAACGAAATTCCGGTCGATGATACTGAGCGTGCAGAACAAGTTACCCGTTTTGTATCAAGCCATATCAATGAGGCATGGCTCACTGAGATGTTGAACGGATCGTACCAACCACGCCTTTCCCCTTCAGCTTTCCGCCATGAATTGGTTCAAAAATCAATTGCTGCGAAGAAACGTATTGTTCTACCCGAAGGTGATGAACCACGTACAGTTCAAGCTGCTGCCATTTGCCAATCTCGTGGTATTGCCCACTGTATCTTATTGGCGAAACCTGAAGCCGTGGTTGAAGTGGCGAAAGCACGTGGTATTGAACTTCCACATGACTTAGAAATTATTGACCCAGATCTGATTCGTGAAAACTATGTTGAAAAAATGGTGGACCTACGAAACGGCAAACTGAATGAGCTACAAGCACGCGAACAACTGCAAGACACGGTCGTTCTCGGTACCATGATGCTAGCACTTAATCAAGTTGACGGCTTAGTTTCAGGTGCAATACACACCACTGCAAATACCGTACGTCCAGCATTTCAGCTCATTAAAACCGCGCCTGAGTATTCATTGGTCTCTTCCGTGTTCTTTATGCTGTTACCTGATGAAGTCTATGTCTATGGTGACTGTGCCATTAACCCAGATCCAAACGCAGAACAACTCGCTGAAATTGCGATTCAATCGGCTGACTCAGCAAAAGCTTTTGGTTTAGACCCACGTATTGCAATGATCTCATACTCAACGGGTACCTCTGGTGCTGGTGCTGAAGTAGAGAAAGTCGCTGAGGCAACACGTATAGCGAAAGAACGTCGTCCTGATCTGTTGATTGATGGGCCGCTTCAGTACGATGCAGCATCGGTTGAAAGTGTCGGACGCTCGAAAGCACCTGATTCTAAAGTTGCAGGTCGTGCAAATGTATTTATTTTCCCTGATTTAAACACAGGAAATACAACCTATAAAGCCGTACAACGCTCTGCAAATGTTGTGAGTGTGGGCCCAATGTTGCAAGGTTTGAATAAACCAGTAAATGATTTGTCTCGTGGCGCTTTGGTGGATGACATCGTGTTTACGATTGCACTCACTGCAATTCAAGCGGAACAGCAAGCAACCGCTTAAATCGAGTTGATGTGATCCAAACCATCCAGCTAAACAGTTGGGTGGTTTTTTTATTTTATAGCGCATAACAATATGAAGCCAAAGCTTAACTGCTTTATATTTATGGGCATAATCAAAACACAGAAAAATGGTAAGACTTTACTTTTCAGATACTTAAACAATATACTCAAGCCATATAATTAAATTCTAAATCATTGGTCTCATAATGAATAAAAAATGGCTTCCAATTCTACTGACAGCAACATTTTCTCTGACAGCATGCAGTGAGTCTAATCAACAGCAACAAATATCATCAGACTCAACACCAACACATAAAAACTTAAGTACAGCCAATCCAACGGATATTAAAACTGATCTTGATGCCTTGGATCAGATTGCGAATAAAAACTCTCAAGCTATTTTGAACGCACAAGACGCACTTAAAGCAGCTCGTCAAAATAAACAAGTCGATGCCCTACCTGCTCTACTTGAGCAACTGAAAACCCACTCACTTGAGTTTAACGCTGCACTAGATGCAACACACTTCAAAAGCCATGAGGTTGCTGCGCTCAGTGAAAAATTTAAGCAAGTCCATCTTCTGGGAGTTGAGCTCGCACAAGAAAATACTAAAAATCCACCACAGATGGATCGCATCACTGGATTAGAAGCGCAAATCAGCGTGATACAACAAAGTTCTGTCAGTGAAATGAGAGCCTTACAACACATGATTTACCCTCAACTGAATTCAGGGGCATTAAACAACACGCGACAACAGGTAAAATCAGACCCTGAGCTCAATGTTACGGCTCATACTCCACCCCATAGCACCTCACATCTGAGTCAAGATAATGCCGCAGACATCAAACATGACCTCATTGCACTCAGAGCACAATCAAGAGCAACCAAACAAGAAGCTGAAAGCTCAATGATGGAGATAAAACATGCCTTGGAAACGCATGATATGAATGCGTTGACAACTGCAATTGAAAAATCAAACAAACGCATTCAAAGTCTGAATCAAAATTACGATGCTGTGTCTCTAAAAAGCTCAGAAGTCACAGCCGCTCGTGAAAGGCTAAAAAAGGACAATAATCTTCAAATTGAAATGGGTAATATCATCCTATCGGACTCACCAGATCGACAAAAGTTTGAGGAGTTGCAAAAGAAACGATCCAATTCTCAAAAAATGGTTGAGATTGAGATGGAAGCGCTTCGGATTAAAGCCAATACAGCGTCATGATGCATTCATGTATATTTGGTGAATGCTATTTTTAGTCGAAAAACGCCCTAATAGCTTTTGATAACTAGATGCTCCAATATAGCCCGCGACCATATCCATGACCTTATCTACCTTTTAAGTAGTGTACCGACTTGCCTCTTGGATAAAATTCAAAAATGACATTAATCGAAAAAGTCGTCCCAGTTATATTTCGAAATATCAGTCAAAAAACAGAAATATTAGTGTTTAAACATCCAATTGCGGGTATTCAAATCGTAAAAGGTACAGTTGAGGTGAATGAAGAGTTGGAAACAGCGGCTCTGCGGGAGCTTTACGAAGAGTCTGGTATTTTATCTGCACATATTCACTCATATTTAGGTTTACATCATCCATCTGAGCAAGGCCCGAACTGGCATGTATTTATCTGCCATAGCACAGAAGCTTTAAAAGAGCATTGGACACATTTTTGCAATGATGACGGTGGATTAGAATTTAATTTCTTTTGGCACCCTCTGTTTGAGTCACCAAGCGCTGAATGGCATCCATTATTCCAAGAATTACTAACGTTTATTAAATCAAAAATTGAACCCTAATTTGGAAAATATTTTATATTCGTTAGAACTAAAATAATGTTTATTAACAAAGACTTTATGTCTATTTTTTAACGGTGATAACTATTCTGTTTAATTTACTGACGGTCTTCGATCAACATATACACCATATCAATCTCTGGACATGGATAGCCCATTGAAGTTAAAGCTGCTGTGACTTGTCCCCGATGATGCGTTGCATGGTTAAACACATGCAATAATGTAGCAGCATAGGGCAGGCTCATTTCTAGTCCAGCCGATGTTTTGTAGTATAAATCATGTCCAAATTTTTCCACATCAACATGTTTTAAAAAGTCTATCCAATGGTGAGCCCTGCTTTCTAACTCAAACATGAGTTTATCTTTATCCCTCTCTACGATGGTATTTAACTTCAGTAGAGGCGATGGTTTCGATGAAAACCGAGGAAACCATAGATAATGCTCCCCCACAAGCAAATGATTCAACGTTCCAGAAATAGTTTTGAAGAACAATCCGCATTCAGCATTAAAATCTTCATCAGAGACATTTTTTAAAGCTTGGTTTAATTTTTGAGTAGACCATACGTTGTAACGAGCGAATAATTCAAACGTTTTTAAATCCATTTATAAAGCCATACATGAAGTTCTCTAAAATGAGCATAATACACAGGATGAAAAACACCTAAGCCTTTCATTTATAGTGCAGAATATCTTTTAATTTTCTCATACACTCTCAGCTTCGCTTCAACATTTGACTCAGCCTCAACTTGGGTGGCTTGATAAAGAAAATTGCATTACCACATAAAATCAAAATCACCCCAATCACCGCATTTATATGCCATTGATACCCTTCCCAAAGGGTCGAAATCACCAAAGCCACCAACGGAAATAACAAGGTACTATAAGCTGCCTTGCCTGCCCCAATCCTTCCGACCAAATAGAAATAAGCAGTAAAGCCAATCACTGAACCAAAAACAGCCAAATACAATAAAGCACTCACTGCACTAAATTCCATAGCGGGGAAAAACTCGTCGTGTTTAAATCCAGCAATCAACGCCATCAGAAGTGAACCATATAGCATGCCATAAGCATTGGTCGTGAAAATATCCAGACCGTGTTTTTGATGACGCGCACTGATCATATTGCCCAGTGAAAAACCATAAGTGCCCAACACACAAAGACCAATCCCTATCAGCGTATGAGTTGTTTAAGGTACTTCCCTACCACATCATGCCAAAACAAAGCAATAATCCCCAATCCACCCAGTAAAGCCGCAGGGTAAAAACGTGTAGAAACCTGTTGTCCAAAGAATAGTTTGGCATTGAGGGTATTAAAAATGACCGCCATCGAAAAAATAACGGCCTCCAAACCGCTACTAATATATTGCACCGCATAGTAAAAA
>NZ_DKIK01000054.1:0-1607 GCF_002454215.1 Acinetobacter sp. UBA6720 | reverse complement strand
AAAACAGATGATCTTTTACAGCCAATTTTTGCAGTTTTCGGCACAACACAACAAAAGCAAAGAGCACCAGAGCTGAAATAAAGAAACGCCAAAACACTGCCACATTGGTCGATATTCCACTTTGTTGTTGCAGACTTATCGCAATCCATGTCGTTCCCCAAATCACGACCACCAAAGCATATAACAGCGCATTCATACTCTTTCAATCCAACTCAAACCACTCACGCTATTGTGCTTGGTTTAGCTGTCCCATTGCTTGCACCTTCTTGTGGTCACTATCATGAACTTGTGGTTTTTTTACTGGTTTTCGGATATAGATGACAAAATGAAATCAAAGTCCTACACTCATTCTTCCATTCGGCACTCCGTATAGATGATGAAATATCAGATTCTAGATCAATTACAACAACATAAAGCCCAACTCCTCGACTCGGTCGAGTTAGGTTCGGGCATGCAGTTGGCCATGTGGCAAAACAACCAAGACCGCGTCAGTGTTTGCAGTAACCACCATACCCTTAGCATGTATATTCAAGGGGGATATCACAGTTATCAAAAGACAGCACAAGGTTGGCATAATGGCGGTGGGCCAGATCATATGTGCCTGATGCCACAAGATTTTGAGTCAACTTGGGATTTGCGTGACCCCCTGACTTTTGTGCATCTTTATTACACTGAGCAACATCTACAACGCGTCGCCGAACAGGTGTGGGATCGTGAGCCAAGCCAAATCATTTTAAATCCACAAAGTTTCGTGGCCGACCCACAGATTGCTATGATCTACCGACACTTTTTACTCAATGGGGCTTGGCAGAACAGGGAAAATCATTTGCAGATGAGTACTGCCACGACACTTCTGCTCAATCATTTGATTAAAAATTATAGCCATACCGAGTGGCAAGCCCCTGAAGTCAAAGGCGGGCTGTCTCCATATAGCCTGAAACAATTATTAGAATGGATTGATCAACATATTCAGCAAAGCTTGACTCTGTCAGATTTGGCCGAGCAAACGCAGCTCAGTGAGTACCATTTTGCCCATATGTTTAAGCAATCCATGCAAATGCCACCACACCAATATGTGATGCAACGTCGACTGGAACTGGCACACCAAGCTCTACAGCAGACGACTGCCAATATGACGGAGATTTCGGAACAGTATGGATTTAGCTCCAGCAGCCATTTTAGTCATCGCTTTAAAAAGCACTTTGGCTACTCTCCATCCCAAATGCGGAAAAGTGAGAAAAATTAGATCGGATAAACTCACATTCAGCTTATTTATCTAACATCAAAATAAAGCTCATCATTAGACTCGACATTAAAAAACCGAAAAATGCACTCATCAAATAAGCTTTCCGACGCTCTTGAGCAGATTGGCTCAGAACTTGATGGCGCATTTCCATATGTTGCTTTTCTTCAAAAATCGTCATCTCGACATCGTTTTTAGGCGGAGCTTTTTTCAAAAGCAAAGGCAACATTGCAAGCATCATGCAGTAAAAATTAAATTTAAATATATCTTCGACAATGACATTGCCTGCATGCTTTTGAGCCATTAAATAAAACAGGAAAATAGACCACAAGAAAAAGCATCCGATAAATAGCAAGGCTGAAGT
>NZ_DKIK01000021.1:0-12922 GCF_002454215.1 Acinetobacter sp. UBA6720 | reverse complement strand
ATATCATCAGTGACTTCTTCGACTGGCTTGGCAATGGTACGAAGACGGGGATCAGGATAACTTAAAATAGGTAATAAGGCCATACTGCGTCCTCAATTATGCCATTGATCAAAAAACCAAATGAAGGGAATGCTTGATCAAAAAAATGTGTGTAATATCGTTATTATAACGCAACTACATACATAATTTTAGGAATTATGATAATGAAAAAGGTTTTTATGGGCATGCCATCTTTTAGTGCCTTGGGGTTTAAGCAACACATACTAGCTCTTGCCATTTGTGTAAGCGTTGGCGCAAGCATTATTTCTACAGCACATGCAGCACCTGCTCGAAATACCAATCCACCTGCTCTAAAAGCCAATGCACCGAATGTTTATGTGGTGAAAAAAGGCGATACCTTGTGGGATATTTCTAAACGTTTTCTCAATAATCCTGTCCGCTGGCCTGAAATTTGGGCAAGTAATAAACATGTTAAAAACCCGCACTGGATTTTCCCAGGTGACCGCTTGCTGATGTGTACCTATGAAGGTCGCCCAATCATTGGCAAAGACGAAGGCGATGGCTGTGAAGGGATTATTCGTCGTTATGCAGGTGGCACCAAACTTCAACCACAAGCTCGCGTTGAATCATTAAACAATGCAATTCCAGTGATTCCACTTGAATATATTAAGAACTGGCTAGAACACAGTACTATTCTGCCTGAAGAATCATTAAAAGATACACCATATATTGTCGGTGCTGCAGATCAACGAGTCATTGCAGGTAAAGGCCAAACTGTTTATGCACGTGGTCAAGGCATTCAAGTCGGTCAGCGCTACGCGATTTACCGTGAAGGCGAACCGTATATTGTGACGGATGCAGAAGGTAAAAAACAAAATCTAGGTTTAGAGTTGACTCAGGTTGGTTCAGCCATTGCCATCCGTGGTGAAAATGACATGTCAACTTTAGAAATTACAGACTCATATAATTCTGAAGTCCGTCGTGGTTATCGTGTCCTACCTGAATATGATGCCATGCTTCCAACCTTGTTCTACCCAACACATGCACAAGATGTGACTGGTGGCGGTCAAGTGATTCGGGTTCAAGGTTCGATTGGTTTGGCAGCGAAGCATTCAGTTGTAACCATTGACCGTGGCACAATGGATGGCGTTCAATCAGGCTATGTGTTCGCGGTCAGCCAAAAGGGTCAAGAAATCCGTGATCCGAAGACCAATGAAAAACTTACGCTTCCAACTGAGCGTATTGGCAACATCATGGTATTCAAAACCTTTGACCGCGTTAGTTATGCTTATGTACTCGACAGTGAGTTACCAATGAACTTGGGCGCTCATATTTATCCATCGGTTGTGGATGAATAATCCGTTGCTTTAAGGTACATATATGCTGAACTCATTATCACATGAACAGATTGCAACAATCACCCTGTGGTATTTAGTTCAGCATTCTTTATCGAGCTTTCAAAAATTACAACTTCATTTTGGCTCAAGCAGTGAAGCCGTTGCTCCAGCTCATCTCAATACTTGGTCCAAACTCGGTTTGCACAAAAGCCACCTGCAACGTGTAGCAGAGCTACAAACACCTGCTGGACAAAACAGATTGCAAAGTGTACTGCATAACATTCAAACCAGTTGTGATTTTATCTTGCTAGAAACCGAAAGCAATTACCCCTCTCAACTACTCCCTTATGTAGATCGGCCGCCAGTCTTGTTTGGTCAGGGTAATCTACAAAACTTAATGCAAGCTCAAGTTGCTATCGTCGGTAGTCGTAAGCCGAGCCCCCAAGGTAAGCAAATCGCGTATGACTTTGCTTATTACTTGGCAGAAAAAGGCTTTTACATTACCAGTGGCTTAGCTGAGGGCATTGATGCTGCGGCGCATCAGGGTGGATTAAAACATCAACGTACAATTGCGGTGATAGGTACAGGCTTAGATCTCACTTACCCCTCCCAACATCAAACGCTCCGCACACAAATATTGGAAAATAATGGCTGCATTATTACAGAGTTTCTGCCCGGCACCCCACCTTTACAGCGTAATTTTCCACGGCGGAATCGTATCGTCAGTGCACTGAGTCTAGGGGTTGTCATTGCAGAAGCAGCCTTAAAAAGTGGCTCTCTAGGAACCGCACAAAGAGCCGCAGAGCAAGGGAAAACCATTTTTGCCATTCCGGGGCATATTTACAGTGAACACCATCAAGGCTGCCATCAATTGATTCGTGAAGGAGCCATTTTGGTTGATCATCCTGAACAGGTCATTGAAGATTTAGCGCTCCCTACCCAGTGGCATAGCCAATCTCAAGCAAATGGACTGCATGAAAATGCAGATCTTGAAATTCCCCCCGATTTACTTGAGCTCTATAATCAACTGGATTGGGTTGGACAGAATATGGATCAGCTTAATTTTAAACTTGGGGTGGATATTGCCACACTCACCAGTCAATTGATGGAACTGGAAATTTTGGGACTTGCACAACAACAGGCTGGAAATTATCTGCGTTGCCGTTCTCACCAATAAAGTTCACAATATTCCCTCTTTCCCCAATAAAAGGTACCACGTGTAATGATTACCACCTCTGTGACTGAAGCGGCGCAATGTTTAAAACATGGTCAAGTTTTAGCATATCCAACAGAAGCAGTATGGGGTTTAGGCTGTGATCCTTATAACGAACAGGCATTTTTGGACATTCTACGTATTAAACAGCGTCCTATAGAAAAAGGCGTCATTCTACTGGCCGGGCAAATTTCTCAAGTTGAACCGCTTTTAGAACATCTAGATCCTACTATTCGCCAGCAAGTTATTGATAGCTGGAGTCATCGTAGTCCATCTGAACGTGCAACCACATGGCTCTTGCCTGCAAATGAACATATTCCGACATGGATTAAAGGCAATCATCCTAAAGTTGCGGTTCGCGTCACCACACATCCCATTTGCGTTGCCCTGTGCAATGCTTTTCAGGGCTTTATTGTTTCCACCAGCGCCAATCCTGCTGGACTCGATCCTGCACGCTCATTACAAGATGCAAGCCAATATTTTGCCCAACAGGTAAGTTATCTAAATGGTGACTTAGGGCTAAGCCAAGAACCAAGTCGCATACTTGATGCAGAAACCGGTGAAGTGGTTCGTGCCTAAAAATAGGCTTCTGGTCAGAACTTATAGGAAAAATAGACAAAAAAAAGCTCAGCCATATAGGGATGGCTGAGCATAAAAAAGGATGTGTAATCACATCCAGAGGGTCTGAAAACCGTTGAGCAAAAGCAAATGCACTGTTTAAAAGCATCATCGTTTCGCAGTGCGCGTATTATGTAGCAAAATGTAACTTCTAACAAATAGATTTTTTGTATTAATCATGCGTCTAAAAGCATGATTAATCTGAATAATTGAAAGATAATTAAAATTATCTGTCTATTTTTAATGATTTTTTAGGCATATTAAAGAACATTGTTAATCTAAAAATACTATTACAAACAAAAAAATAAATGAATTATTCTATTCAAAATACATCTGTTTGTACATTTTTCAACCTTTTAATCTAAATGACCCGTCAAAGTAGAAACCTTTTGTGCCGTTTTTCGCTGTGCGAGTAAAATACCCAAGATGATCACAATACCACCAACAGTATGATAGACCGTCCACGCCTCTTTTAACCAGAAAAATGCAATTACTGCAGTAAAAACAGGCATCAAGTTCATAAAAATGCTGGTTCGGTTTGGCCCTAAACGCGTAATTGCAAGCATCCAAACCATCGGTGCCACCAATGAAGGAAAGATGCTGGCATATAAGACACTCGCTGCATTTTGACTATTGATTGAATCCAGTCCGAAATATGCAATAAATGGTAAATGATAAAGCAGCGCAAAAAAGATTTGGACATAAAGGCTCAACATGAGTGGAATCTGTAATTGCCATTTCTTTAAAAACACGCCATAAAAGGCATAGAAAAAGACAGCAACCACCATCAAGACATCACTAAAGTGTCCGCCAGACTGAACTAAGCCCGCCAGATTGCCCTGCCCAATGATATAGACCAAACCAGCAAAAGAGAGAATACTGCCAATAATCGCAAAGCGATTTGGAATATCTTTTAAAATCAACAATGAAACAAAAATGGTAAAGATCGGAATAAAGGCATTAATCAGCCCCATATTAGTCGCAGTGGTATAATGGGCAGCCGTATAAGCTAAGCCCTGATACAACACTAGACCAAATGCGCTCAATACCGCGAGTTGCCAAATATGTCCTCGGATCAATACCCATTTACGACATAAAGGAATGAGTGCAAAAGGAGTTAAAAGGATAAAAGCAAAGAACCAACGATAAAAGCTAATACTCACAGGTGAAATAAAATCTGCCACATAACGCGTGACCACAATATTGATTGACCAAATCAGTACAGCAATGATGGGTAAACTCAAAGCCCAATACATTCGTTGTTGTGTAGTACTCATGCCTAATCCAGTTCAACTTTTGTATGCAAAATTTAGATGAATGTTAAAGCATTTTTTCAGTTTATTCGAATATCATTTGGGTATTCAACATAATTGATACATTTATTTTTAAATTTAAAATCAATAAAAAACAAAGTATTAAAAACAACCATAAGTGCAAAACAGATTACAGTCATCACTTTCTACGTGCCAACTCTACAAAAACACCATAGAACGCATTCGGCCATCTCTGCATTTTATTTATAGCGTATGAGAAACGCATTCTGAATAGATTTGTCATTGCACTGCGACTTTGGCAGATACCAAGCATATTTCCCGATAGAAGGATGTTCTTATGAAAAAGTTACTTTTAACCACAGTCTGTTTGGCCACGCTATCTTTGGCCGCATGTGAAAAGAAAGGAACTGAACCGGCCGTTGAACAAACAACGTCTGCATCTGAAACAACCTCCACCGAGGCAACCACCGTCGTTGCTAATCATAGCAATAATAACATTGCTGATATTCAAGCCGATTTATTGGCCGTAGAAACCTTATCAAATGCAAAAGCACAGGAAGCCACAGCATTCCAAAAAGAAGTTGCCGCAGTTGTCGAAAAGAAAGATTCGACACAAGTTAAAGCAGTGCTTGAAAAAACAGAAGCCTATGTCAAACAATTTAATGATGAGCTTGACGCTTTAACTTTAAAAAGTACTGAGGTGGATGCCTTACGTAAAAAAATGCAGGATGCCAATAACCTTGGCATTGAGCTGACTAAAGAGAGTATTGAAACAAAGCCAGATAGCGCAAAAATTACCGAGCTTCAAAACAAAGCCATGGAACTACAGAAAACCATCATGGCTGATGTCACGGCTTTAGAAGCCAAAGTCAAAGCAGCTCACGCTCCTTAACCTTAAAGCAAAACATTAAAGCAAGCTTCGGCTTGCTTTTTGTTGTGATGAGACATCAAATTGACGTGACTTTGGCGAACGCTTACAACACAATAAAATAGACTTTATATAAGGACACTCAAATGAGCACTTCGATTTATAACATTCCAGTCAAAACCATTCAGGGTGAAAACATCAACCTAAACCAGTACCAAGGTAAAGTGCTACTGGTGGTGAATGTTGCATCTAAATGTGGACTGACACCACAATACGAAGGTTTAGAAAAACTCTACCAAGACAAAAAATCTCAAGGTCTAGAAATTTTAGGCTTCCCTGCTAATGATTTCTTAGCACAAGAGCCTGGTTCAGATACTGAAATTCAAGAATTTTGCTCACTCAATTACCAAGTTGATTTTCCACTCTTCTCAAAAATCTCAGTTGCAGGCGATGACAAACATCCGCTATACCAAACTCTGACCCAAGCCATTCCTGAACGTATTGGAGAAGGTCCATGGTGGAAAGACTTAGTTGACTACGGTTTAACACCAAATGAACCACCTGAGGTACTGTGGAACTTTGAAAAATTCTTAATCAATAAGAATGGAGAAGTGGTTGCGCGCTTCGCACCCGATATTACAGCCAATGATCCTCGTATCGTCGATGCAATCAATGCTGAACTATTAAAGTAAAAACAGCTCCTATGCTCAGAAAGTGAGATTCTTACTTTCTGACCTACTTTTCATTCGTCTCCTTTATTCCTCCACAGTTTTAAACTTTATACAACATAAAATCCAAATTAACTCGAACACTTACTGTTGTAATAGCAACATCAGAACAAGACAGATATGAATTGAAAGGTCGATTATGAAACATTTGGTGCAAGCAGTTATTCTCTCATTATCCACAGCATTAGTCGCTGCACCTGTTTTTGCAGCACAAGCAGAACAGCAACCTGCTAAAACTCAAGCAGCAACTCAACAGCACGTACATAAAGCAGCTGACGCCAGTAAGCCAGTAGCTGTAAAAAAGCAATCTAAGACACCAACACCAGCTGTACAAAAGAAAAAAGAAACACCTAAAAAGGCAACAAGCAAGAAAGTTACACCTCAGAACCACACACAACCGCAACACAAAACTGGCGAAAAAAAACCAGTTAAAGCTGCGTAATATTGCATTATTGCCTCTGTAACTTACGCCATCAACGCATACAATATTTAAAAAGGTCAATTATGAATCGTTTAATTAAAGCTGTAATTTTTTCATTCTCAACTACATTAGTTGCTGCTCCTGCATTTGCAGCTCCACAAGATCAACGTAACAATGCAGAGCATGTAACACAAAATCACAATGATGCGCCAAATCACAATGATGCACATAAAGATGCATCCAACCATCATGCTGATGAGCATAAACCTGCTCCACAAGCTGCGCAGCAACCAGGTCAACAAAAACCAAACCACGATAAAGCGCCAAGACCATCAGCATCTTGGAAGCCAGGCAATCCCGTACCAACTCAATACCGTGGTCAAGGCTACAAAGTCGACCATAAAAAGTTTAAAAAATTGAGCAAACCAGGTAAAAACCAACAATGGATTAAAGTGAATGGCGACTATGTACTGACAGACATTCGTACACATGCCATTATCAAAATTATTGCAGGTTAAGTTATCTGCTGATATCGAATCAGAAGAAAGAGTGCCACGGCACTCTTTTTTTTAGCTTCTCAAATAGTTTTGTTATGACTTTGAAACACTCTATTTTATCTGCACATTTTGCCTCTATATTAAAAATAGATAGCCGCAATATTGATTTGATGATGAAAAAATTTTTACAAAACTTAATTCTCCCTTTTGCTCTGTTTAGTTCGGGCATTTTGCTGATTGGCTGTGAACAAGCAGCCGAACCAAACCAGCAAAATATTCAAACTGAAAACGCTGATCAGAGCTCAACAGCACATGTGCAAAACACTGAAAAACCTGAACTCAAAACAGGGAGCATGCTGTATATCGTCCGTGATGTAGCAGATCTGCAATTAAAAGCAGGAGAATATGTCACCCAGCTTCAAGAAACCCAAAACGATCTACAAACCGCAATTGATCAGCACGATCAACAACAATTGCAACAGGCAGCCTCTGCCTTACAAAAACAATTGACTGGGTTTAATGCTGCTTTGAACAGCCTTAACCTCAAAACTCAAGAAATTAACGATATTCGTAATACTTTACTCTCCGCGAACCAACAAGTTTTGGCTTCACCATTTTTAAATGGACAAGTGGATTTCAGCCAATTGGATTTTAAAAAAATTCAACAACAAATGGGCACAATCCAATCCGAAATGCTGAAACTGGCTTCTATGATGATTCCTCAACAAGCTGACAACGATGCGGCAGCTGAAAAGCAGTCTTAAATTATTTTAAGTCTTGCGACTTTAACAATAAGGAGAGAAAATTATTCAAAGGCTTTCTCGCACAGCGAGTATTTAAATCACATATGCAACTGATTATTTTTATGGGCATCCAAGCTTCAGGAAAATCGAGCTATTATCTGCTAAATTTGGCCCATAGCCATTTACGCATCAACCTCGACATGCTGAAAACAAGGCATCGTGAAAAGATCATGTTTGAAGCAGGACTGGTCTCAAAAACCAAAATGGTGATTGATAATACCAACCCAACCATCGCTGACCGAGCCCGCTATATTCAAAGGGCAAAGGACGCAGGCTTCGAGATCATTGGCTATTGTTTCGAAACTGAACTCAGTAGTGCTCTACAACGTAATCGCTTACGCGAAGGCAAAGCTTGCATTCCCGATATCGGTGTTCGTGCCACTTATAAAAAATTTGAGCAGCCACAACATGCTGAGGGCTTTAATGCTTTATATAAAGTTAATATTCTAGGTCATGGGGAGTTTTCCATTTCTCCCATACATACTTAATAGTTTGATGAAAAAATATTAACTATTTCTCATTTTTGAGCTAACATCTACAAATAATAAACACAGAAAAACATTTCTATAATGAAAAAAGTCATTCTTGTGGTGGTCTGTTTAGCAATCATGGTATTTGGCGTGATGCATTTTGTAATGCCTGAAAAAACGACACCACATTTGACCCATTTTTTCTCTAAAGAGTACAAAGAAACCCAACGCACTCAAGATTGGTTGAAATACAAACAGCAACAACAATTACTTTTGGTCGATGTGCTAATCCCTGTCAGCCCCAAACAGCAAGGCGCCTATGCTGAGTATATCAAACAGAAAATTGAGCTTAATCAGCAAAATATTCAGCGTATCAAGTTAAATCATTATCAAAGTAAAGGCTTTAAAGAACTACAGCAATTAGAAATACATGCGCTAGAGCAATGGAATGACCTGTTCCAGACACATATTGTCGATGCCTTTGTCGATCAACAATATTTCTCTGAAATTCCCGCAGAAGAATATCAACAGATCAACACAGAAGCGCGTTACGCCTTACAGCAGCAGGAAATTTTGGTCTTAGAACATTTACAGCAACTGCTACAACAGAATAATCCTTATGTCTCGGACATAGACCATGCTCTACTCAGTGACTGGGTTTATTACCAACAGATGCAACATGAAATTCACCCCGTGATATCTGAATGGCTAAAAACCGAAACAGATACACCACACCGAAGCCGTCAAGATGCGATGCAAGACTTAAGGCTTTATAAGCGGTTCAACCCAAATACCGATGAATATAAATACATCATGTCACTTGAAACACAGCTTTGGCATGCTGAACATCCATCCTCTAACTTAGTCGCAGAACAGCCAAATGCTATCTCTGAACTAGAAATAGATCAGGACATCATCATTCCTCAAGAGAAGCCTCAGATCGACCAAATCAAACAACTCATCCAGCAACAGCAGGATGCTGTAAGCCAGATGCTACTCCATCAGCTCAGTCAGGCCTTTCTTAAGAAGAATTAAGCCCACCCACCATAATAGAAAATAAATTCAGCTTACTGCTAAACTTGAGTGCTTTTCATCCAGTTTCTAAAGGCCAATTGCATCGCTTGTCGTTCATAAGGCTTGGCTAAACGAGATTCTATGCTAGAAAAATCACCTTTATAGGCGGCTTCTATGATGCACTTGGCCAATTCCTGAATACTGACTCGGCCACGATGTTCATATTGCAAAATTTCTTCTTGCGTCAAAACCAAGTCCCAACAAGACACAACCGAACTCATATCAATGGCAATACTCAGATAATAGCGCTCAAAGTCTTGGTAAAGCTCCCAAAAATGAGCTTCATAGGCAATCAGGTTCATGGTCTTATTCACTTAACAATACTGTATCAACTTATACTTTTTATTGAATGAAATATATGCAACTTTAGCTACATATTCACTTGAGCACTATCCGTTGGCCTCAATCTAGATGGCTTTACTGCGCGAAGACTTCCCATTTACTCTATACATAGTTCAAATTGGATCATTTCTCCCACTTTTAAAAATACTTTCTCTGATGCAATTTGCCCGCACTCAATACAAACGAAATCTTGCCAAGCATCATCTCGAATATCCAGAATACGCCTCGATTTATCTATCCAAGGATTCCAGATAATTGCACTTTTTGCAGTACTACGAATAAAAATCTGGTGCTGCGTGTCTTGTTCTAAAACAAACTGCCCCCTTGTTAGAGGATAAATGCGATCTAATTCTGATTTAAACTCAATCTGTTGCTCAAATTGATTCTGAACTTTATTGTTATTCAATTGATCAATATAAGTTGTATTGTCTAATCCCGAAATTTTAGCAATTTCTGTTTTGGTAGGGAAATAGCTATGCCATGCAAAGCTAAATTCTATATCCACTGTATCTAAATTACTCAGTTGCATCATGAGTTGCAATTTTTCACCACAATAAATATGCATACTCAACTTAAATGCAACATCCCAATATCTGCGCGTTACATTTGAATCCCTCAATTCAAAAATAATTTCATGCCCTGCTTCACTCTCAATAACATTGACAAGTTTCCAGTTCAGGTTCCGTGCAAAGCCGTGTGCAGGGAAATCGGCATGTTGTGAGTGGGCACTAAACCACGGAAAACATAAAGGAATCCCTCCTCGAATGGCTGTCCCTGCCTGATAAGAATTTAGTTCAGAGAGCCAAAGCAAAGGCTGTTGTTTCACTTTGGAATAAAATTCGAGTACTTGTGCTCCTTGGTAACTCATCACAGCATCGCAATATGCATTTGATACTTTTAAAACATCCAACTCACTCTCGGCAAGTTGATCAATGCTAATACCAGAAACATTGAACATAAATTTTCACACTTTTCGAATTAACGCCATTTATACTAAATTTTTTCGACATAAAAAAACCACCCTTTCGGGTGGCTTTTTTAATCTCAAACCGTCTCTTACTGAGCACGGTTCTTGATTTTGCGGATGGTTTCCAACTGAGCAGCAGTTTCTGCAAGAGCAGCCAAAGCGGCAGCAGAGTCCAAGTCGCTCTTTTGATTTGCAAGCAATTGTTCAGCGTGTTTACGCGCTTCAATAATTGCTGCTTCATCTAAGTTTTCTGCACGGACTGCAGTATCTGCAAGAACCGTCACAACATGCGGTTGAACTTCGAGTACACCACCAGATACATAGATTAACTCTTCTGTACCATTTTCAAGTAGAACGCGGATTGCGCCCGGCTTGAGTAAAGTTACTAGTGGTGCGTGACCAGGCATAATACCCAACTCACCACCAGCACCTTTAGCAATTAGCATCGTTACAGTGCCAGAGTACAAAGACTCTTGAACACTTACAACATCACACTGCATAGTCGCCATGAGAATCTCCTAAATTAGGTAACTAATTAAAGTTTCTCAGCTTTAGCAATCACTTCGTCAATACCACCAACCATGTAGAACGCTTGTTCTGGGATGTGATCGTATTCACCAGCTAAAAGACCTTTAAAGCCACGAATCGTTTCTTTAAGCGGTACAAGTTTACCAGGAGCACCCGTAAACACTTCAGCTACGTGGAACGGTTGAGAGAAGAAACGTTGGATTTTACGCGCACGGTAAACAGTCAACTTATCTTCTTCTGCAAGTTCGTCCATACCAAGAATCGCGATGATGTCTTTCAATTCTTTATAACGTTGAAGAACGTTTTGAACTGAACGAGCGATCTCGTAATGCTCAGCACCCACAACTAGTGGATCTAACTGACGTGAAGTTGAATCCAGTGGATCGATCGCTGGGTAAATACCAGAAGATGCGATGTCACGGCTCAATACAACAGTTGCGTCTAAGTGAGCAAATGTCGTTGCAGGCGATGGATCTGTTAAGTCATCGGCAGGTACGTATACCGCTTGGATTGACGTAATCGAACCAGACTTAGTCGATGTAATACGTTCTTGAAGAACACCCATCTCTTCTGCAAGTGTTGGTTGATAACCTACTGCAGATGGCATACGACCTAGAAGTGCTGATACTTCAGTACCTGCTAGTGTATAACGGTAGATGTTGTCTACGAACAATAGTACGTCACGGCCTTTGCCGTTTTCGTCTTTCTCGTCACGGAAGTACTCAGCCATCGTCAAACCAGTCAACGCTACGCGTAAACGGTTACCTGGTGGCTCGTTCATCTGACCGTAAACCATTGCTACTTTGTCAAGAACGTTTGAGTCTTTCATCTCGTGATAGAAGTCGTTACCTTCACGAGTACGCTCACCAACACCAGCGAACACAGATAAACCTGAGTGCGCTTTCGCGATGTTGTTGATCAACTCCATCATGTTTACAGTTTTACCAACACCGGCACCACCGAACAGACCAACTTTACCACCTTTAGCAAACGGGCATAGTAAGTCGATGACTTTAATACCAGTTTCTAAAAGGTCAGTAGAAGCTGCTTGTTCAGCATAAGAAGGTGCTTGACGGTGAATCGGCAAACGCGCTTCAGTCGCAACTGGACCAGCTTCGTCGATTGGGCGACCAAGAACATCCATGATACGACCCAAAGTCGCTGTACCTACTGGTACAGAGATTGGTGCGTTAGTATTCGTTACGTTCAAACCACGCTTAAGGCCTTCAGTAGAACCCATTGCAATAGTACGAACTACGCCATCACCAAGTTGTTGCTGAACTTCTAATGTAGTTTCAGTGCCATCAACGTGGAGAGCGTCATAGATCTTAGGAACGCTGTTACGTTCAAACTCGACGTCGATAACCGCGCCGATGATCTGAATGATACGACCGCTACTCATTGCTGTCTCCTCAATTCAAAATAATGTTAAACGGCAGCGGCACCACCAACGATCTCAGAAATTTCCTGAGTAATCGCGGCTTGACGCAGCTTGTTATAAATAAGTTGTAGGCTCTTGATCAAATCACCTGCGTTGTCGGTTGCAGCTTTCATTGCAACCATACGAGCTGACTGCTCACACGCGATGTTTTCGATCACGCCTTGATATACCACAGACTCGATATAACGAACCAATAAGCCATTTAAAAGCTCTTCAGCTTCAGGCTCATAGATATAATCCCAACCGTATTGACGGTTAAGGGTCTTGTTTTCTTCAGCAGTTGCTAAAGGAACAAGTTGTTCGATTTTTTGATTTTGAGTCATGGCATTGACAAAGCCGTT
>NZ_DKIK01000174.1:0-11587 GCF_002454215.1 Acinetobacter sp. UBA6720 | reverse complement strand
GCATTTCTATCCCCTTGCAACCCCCTTCTCTCAATTATTTATAAAAAAACTCCCACTTGTTTATTTATTCGACAAAAATACATCTTTTTACTAACATTTCTTAAAATTTGATTTAACAATGAGCAATTAAGAGCTGTTAATATAGTTAAAAGATTATATTTTTAATTCAATCTGCTGATTATAAAGTTCCGGAACTCTTTTATATGCAACACATTCGCCATTTATGTGCAGGTCTTCTGTTTATAGGCTTCACGACTTTTGCATTTGCTGAAGATGTAACTACAGCTTCAAGCGAAATAGATACCAGTGCTGATCCACAAGCAGCTTCATCTTCTTCGCTTAAAGAATTGAAGAACATTAAAGCGAAAGATTTAAAAGTAGATGCCAATGCAGCACAACCCGATAGTGTAAAAGATCCACTTCAACCCTTAAATCGGCAAATTTTTGCTGTTAATGATGCATTAGACCGTGCAATCGTTCGCCCTATTGCTGTTGAATATAAAGAAAAGATTCCCTCAACTGTTCGTGATTCGTATAGTGGCTTTCGTAAAAATCTTGGTGAGCCTTGGAATGCAGTCAACCAATTAATTCAGGGAAGACCTGGTCGTGCGGCAAAAACATTAGGTCGATTCACTATTAATACAGTGACTACTTTAGGCTTTGCAGATCCTGCTTCGCGCTTAGGTTTAGAAACGGAAGATGAAAACTTTGGTACAACACTTGGCTATTGGGGCGTGCCTTCTGGCCCATACCTCGTACTCCCAGTTTTTGGACCTAGTACTTTCCGTGATGGTTTTGGTTTGGTCGTTGATGGTTATGCACGTCCGCAACGGTACATTCTAGAAGATGAAGAAGGCCTATATTGGTCCGAACAAGTTTTACGTGGTATTGATGTTCGCTCACAACTCATTGATATTGAAGGTGCGATTCAAGGCGACAAATACTCTTCAATTCGTGATATTTATTTACAACGTAAAAACTTCATTATTGCTGAGAAAAAGGGTGTAGAAGCTGAAGGTATGTTTATTGATGATGTTGGTGACGATGACTCTACCGACTCCCCTTCTTCTAATCAATCACATCAAATGTTAGATACGGAATAACAATGGGTTACAGCTAGAGCTGAATTTTCTTTCTCTAGCTGTAATTTGCTTGTTATAGTAAAGCTATAGCTTAATGCTAAGGATAAGCCAATTTTTTTATGTATTTCATTCAACCCTCTCGCCATATTCCATATTTAGAACAGGTGCTAGACACACTGCCCAGTGTGCAAATGATTCGCATAGAAGATATTGATCTTTATGACCCAACGATTATTGCGATTGCTGATATCCAAGATTATTTAGAGCACAAATGGGTACTCCCAACGATCGTGCTTGCCTTTGAAAATGAAGGAAGTGCTTTAGCTCAAGCTTGGGAGCTCGGTGCATTAGCTGGTTGGATGTGGAATAAACTACCCAGTAACCCACAGCAATCCTTACTTAAGATTGATGCACAATATAAACGTAACCAAGATAGTCGAGATCTACCTTCTGCAGCCGAATTGCAAAAACGACTTTTGCCTAATCCCATAGAATTACAAAACTATACCGTTGAAACCTTTTTTCAGCCTTCTGCTTATTTGTCTGGCGATTGGTTTGATTACTGGAAAATTAGTGACAAAGAACTGATGTTCTATTTGGCTGATGTTTCTGGACATGGTGTCACCAGTAGTTTATTAACCTCTTGGATGGCGGCTTTTCATGGTCGTGCCAAAACACCACGTGGGCTCATTAAGAAACTTAATGGCATGTTGGTGCAAGAAAATATTGAAAAGCACATTACCATGATTGCAGGAATTTTAAACCTCGAAACCCACCAACTACGATGGTCGAGTGCAGGACATTATCCCCCTGCCATTGTGTTTGAACCAAACCAAGCACCTAAAATATTAAACACCAGCAGTTTTCCTCTTGGCCTTACCGAAGAGCTAGAGGTTGAAGAGCATGAATGTGTGCTCAACCGTCATGCCCGCTTCATTATTTGTTCCGATGGAGCTCTTGAACCGTTCAGTGGTGGACTAAATGATCAATTCACACAATTGGTCTATCATTTGCAAAATCAATCCTTTGAAGCACCAGAGCATGTTGCAGATGATATTGCTATCTTAAGTTTACGTCGAATGAATTAATCAAATTATCAATAACTTATTACAATATCCTAGTTTCTAAGACTGTTAGATACTTGAGTAAGTATTTGCCCTATGGGATAATTTCCTATCCTTCTCTGCAAATGGCATTTATATGTCAACAGGTCATGTTGAATATGCAAGCTTGAATGGAACGCATATTTTTAAGCTTATTGGCGAAGTGCGTGCCCAATCTTGTATCAGTCTAGACAAACTTTTAAACCGTATTGAACAACAGTCAAATGTTGTTGGTGCAATCGTAGATTTAACTCAAACTACATTCATTGACAGCACTGTGTTAGGCATTTTGGCGAAGTTAGGCTTAAAGCTTAAACAGATCCATAATATCCAAGCTGTCATGTTGTCCACCAACTCAGATATCACGACCTTGGCCAATAGTATGGGGCTAGGGCAAGTTTTTGTGATTTTAAATTACTGCGGTGATCCAAACGTTTGCACCCTTGAACTTACAGAAGAACATATCACGCATCGTAATATGTTAACTACTGTGTTGGATGCACATAAAACGTTAATGGAACTCAACCAAAGTAATCAAAACATGTTTGAACCTTTAGTTAAACAATTGCAAAAAGAACAAGACAGCCTCGACCAAGTGTCGCAGCAACAAAACGCATAACAACAAATTCTACAGGCCCATTTATGACTTTACTTTCTGCTGTACAGATGAATTCTCAAAATGACATTGAAGCAAATTTCATTGTCATTGAGTCTCTGATTCAACAAAGTAAAGCAAATGGCGCTGAACTCATTGTGTTTCCAGAAAACTTCGTGTGTTTTGCAGCAGGCAAACAGCGTGAGACAGCGGCACAGTTCGAAGATATTCAAAAACGTTTAGAAAAATTGGCGCATCAATACCAAACGTGGATTGTTGCTGGAACGTTGCCATGCCCCTTTCGTCCAGATGGTTCAGTGATTAAAGATGGTCGTGTACGTACAGTGAGTCTTTGTATTAGTCCTGAGCGTACCGAAGCACGTTATGACAAAATTCATTTGTTTGATGTGCAAGTTGGCGATGCTGTAGGTGGTTACCAAGAATCTAAATTTTTTGAACCTGGTTCAGATGTCGTTGTAGCAAAAACACCTTTTGGTGATATCGGCTTAATGGTGTGCTATGACTTACGCTTTCCTGAACTGGCTTTAACTTTACGCGCGAAAGGTGCAAATATCTTGACAGCGCCTGCTGCATTTACTTACACCACAGGTCAAATGCATTGGCAATTATTATTACAAGCACGTGCGATGGATAGCCAATGCACTGTATTAGGCGCTGCGCAACAAGGTTGGCATGGTGAAAAAAGACAAACTTGGGGGCATACGGCAGCAACCAATAGCCGTGGTCAAGTTTTGGATTTGATTCATACTCAAGGTGCTCAGCTAATTACCGTCCCTTTTGACTTGGCTGAACAAGCTCATATCCGTGAAAGTATGCCATTGATGCAACACCGAAAATTAATGCAGTTTTAAATCAAGCCACAATCTTTAAAAACTACTGACTTCTTCGCACCAAATTATCTTGATGAACATCTACTGTTCTTCTACGGAAGAAATCTCCAATAATAAAAATACATAACTCTATTTACCTTTAAATAGTGAATAATGTCACTGATTACATCCCATTTGCGTTCACATGAATAAGCCACAGCTAGGAAAGCTTTGAGAACAAGCAATCGAACCTATATGATTGATTTTTAATAGACTAAAGTCTCAATTTAATCATAAAGATTTTCTGTGTAAATTTACAAAAACACTGCTTATTCTTTCTATGATTTAAGACAGGATAAGGACTCAAATACAATATTTAGGGAATCAAAATGTCTTTAGAAAAAGTCGTTTATACAGCACATGCAAAAGCAACAGGTGGTCGTGATGGTAGCGCAACGTCATCAGACGGCATTTTAAATGTTAAATTGGCAGTGCCTAAAGAAATGGGCGGTGCAGGTGGTGGCACCAACCCTGAACAGCTTTTTGCCGCAGGTTATTCTGCATGTTTTCTGGGTGCGATGAAGTTTGTCGCAAACCGTGACCATTTAAAAATTACACCTGACGTATATATCGAAGGTGATGTTGGGATTGGTCCGATTCCAACAGGCTTTGGTATTCAAGTGACTTTAAATATTCATTTAGAAGGTTTAGAGCAAGCCGAAGCGCAAAAATTGGTGGATGCAGCACATATCGTTTGCCCTTACTCAAATGCGACGCGTGGCAATATTGATGTGACATTGAATGTGATTGTTTAAGTCATCTCTTCTATCCCGAAGTCATGGCTTTGGGATAGAGATTTTATAACTTACAAGGGTTTGGAAATATCTTTTTAAATTTCTTTTGATCATCGATTTCATCTGCCAGCAAAATCAAATTTCCTTTTTGATCAAAATAGGAAGTGCCTTGAAACACAGTATATTGGGCAATATCAAAAATTGGGACATTTTGAAAAATAGGGTGCTGAGTGCTGATCAAGGTATGTCTTTTTTTCGAATTTAATTGGCGAGCTGTGATCTTATTGTGTTCAGAATCAGTTTCAATTAAACAATTATTCTTCTTATCAATAGCGATAAATTCTTGAGTCGCATCATCTTCTTGTCTATTTCTTGATAGAAAGCTATGGATTTGGCATAGACTACCACATGACATTTGAACATGATAATAATTTTGATTTAAACGCTCAATGTTTGGTGATTTCATACCACGAAAAACTTTTTCTTTCTTGTCATTAGTGTTTCTAATGACATCACAAGACCATTCCATTTCATCATGGCATTGTTTATAAACATTCAAAGTTTCATCTTTTGCAAAACTGAGTGGAGTAGGAAATACCATACCACTCAACACACCAAACAAGGCTAAGGATTTATTCATCATTATAAAGTTCTTTATTTTCATTCTAAAAGTAAAATGGACACTGTCATACAACCGCGTCACATAATTTCAGGATAATACAACTACACGCATACCCCGTATCCACTGCTTGGTATTTGACTTAGATTATTCAGCTGCTTCATTGGTCACACGTAATACTTCTTCCAACGTAGTCTTCCCTGCCAATACTTTACGCAAACCATCATCGCGAATAGAGCCTGAATGTTGTCGTGCATAAGCTTCTAGCTCAAATTCAGCTGCGTTACCATGAACTAAACGTCGCATTTGATCATCTACAGGAACAATTTCATAAATTGCGGTACGCCCTGTAAAACCTGTATGTGAGCAACGCTCACAGCCATTTGGTTGTGGCAATTGTAGTACTGCCTTGGGATTCAAATGCTGAAATAATTGTGTTTCAAACGCATCGGCTTCATGCCAAGTGGCACAATGGCTACATAATGTACGTACTAAGCGCTGTGCGATAACACCAATCAAAGAACTCGATAACAAAAATGGCTCAATGCCCATATCTTTTAAACGAGTGACCGCCCCAATGGCTGTATTGGTATGCAGTGTAGATAATACTAAATGCCCTGTGAGCGATGCTTGTACCGCAATTTCAGCCGTTTCTAAGTCACGGATTTCCCCCACCATGACCACATCAGGATCTTGACGCAGCATGGCTTTCAAGGCTCTCGCAAAAGTCATATCGACTTTGGTGTTGACTTGCGTCTGTCCAATCCCTTCCAGTTGATATTCAATCGGGTCTTCGGCGGTCAAAATATTTTTAGAGCCGTCATTGAGGTCTGAAAGTGCTGCATAAAGTGTCGTGGTTTTACCCGAACCTGTCGGCCCTGTGACCAAAATAATGCCGTGTGGTCGATGCACCAATTGAGTCAAACGCTCATAATCAGGCTTCAATAAGCCCAAATGGGTCATATTCAAACGACCCGCTTGTTTATCGAGTAAACGCATCACCACTCGTTCGCCATGTGATGATGGCAAAGTCGATACCCGCACATCGACTTCACGCCCAGCTAAACGCAGTGAAATACGTCCATCTTGTGGAATCCGTTTTTCCGCAATATCCAATTTAGCCATGACCTTAATACGTGATACCAACAGCGGTGCCAACTCACGGCGGGGTTGGACAATTTCACGTAATTGCCCATCGACACGTAAACGCACCGATAATTTCTTTTCAAAGGCTTCAATATGAATATCAGATGCGCCAACACGAATCGCTTCAGACAATAAGGCATTAATTAAACGAACAATTGGAGCATCATCTTCCTGATCCATCAGGTCTTCAGCTTCAGGCACTTGGTCGGCTAAGCTGAGTAAATCAGGATGATCTTCTAAACCTGCGGCCACTTGCTGTGATTCACCACTGTCGCCTGCAAAGCTACTACTCAAAAGCTGATGAAACTCTTCATCACTACACAATTGATGTTGTGCTGCCACACCTAAAAAGCGACGTGCCTCTTGCAAAGCCAACAAAGGGGTACTTTCACGGCGCACAATATAAGCTTGATCGCCTTCGTAGCGTAGTAGCACGCCATGTCGTTTAGCAAAACTATAGGGAATTTGTAATTGTTTAAGCACTTGCATCTTAAAATTATAATAATGATGAAAAATATTATTTTGAGTGTACTCTAAGCGTATGACAGCGTGAAGTCTGTTTTTCACTGATTTGCAATATAAGGAAATGTGCTGTTGCCTAATATGAATGAACTGTTTGAATCGGATAGCCCCAATTTAAAATGGTGGGGCGAATACAACTTTGAGCTGAATCAAGCCCGTGCATGGCAATTTGGCTCATTACTCTTTCGCCTCACTCGTGGTCTACAAGAGTGGCGTTTAGAGTTTCATCGTCCTCAAGTTCAGTATGACTATGAGCAAAAATGGCATGCGATAGAAGACCCACATTTCGCCTTTCCACACCCTGTCGAAATCAAACGCTACATGTTTAAAAACACCCACTCTACGATTCAACTGATGCCACGTTTAGCTGATCGTTCAGTGGTGATTAAGCCTGTCGATCCGATTTACATTCCTGCGGGGCAACGTGGGACACTTTATATCAGTACACCTTTGTCAATTTCAGGTTTTATTGAAGGTCAGCGCGACCCTTTATTTGATATTCCTGTGATTTTACCCAAAGAAACGTGGTTTGGCCCAAATCATCGTACTGGGGAAATTGCTTATGCGACAGCCGTCGATGGGAGAACTGAATTACATCAGTTAAAACCACGCGCTTTTCGTGCAGTGACGCCTATTGAGTTTCAAAACACCAGCCATTTACAACTACGTTTTGATCGAATGAACGTCCCCGTTCCTGCATTACCACTCTTCTATAGTGAAAGTACGGGACGACTTTGGACTTCACAAATTAAAGTCATGCATGAAGGAATTGATCGACCACCTCGTATCCGTATCGAAAACCGAACACCACCACATGCAGGTAAAGTCATTTATATGCATCCGCCACGCTCTTCGGCAAGTGCACTGTTTAATATGTTTGATTCATTCTTCTAGGGGGAACATATGCCAAATTCAAATATTCCCCAAGAGATTAGCAGTAGCCTAAAAGGCATTTTCACCAACATCAACACAGAGCGATTAACCGAAATCCTAATTGCCTTAGTATTGTGTTTTGTTGGTTTTGTCTTGGCACGTTTAGTTTCCAATACTTTTATCCGAACCATTGGGACTAAGTTTAACGCCCATCAACGACTGGTTTGGCGGCGGGGTATCTTTTACTTCATTTTCTTGATCTTTGTGATGGCAAGTCTCAAAGAAGCAGGTTTTAAACTGAGCGTCTTTTTAGGCGCCGCGGGTATCTTAACAGTAGCTTTGGGTTTTGCTTCGCAAACCTCTGCATCCAACTTAATCAGTGGTTTATTTCTTATTGGTGAAGGTTCTTTTGAAATTGGCGATACCATTCAAATTACCCTCATTCGCGGACATACCATTGAGGGTGAAGTCATCTCAATTGACTTACTCTCAGTTAAACTATTGACTCAAGACAATATTTACGTTCGACTCCCCAATGAACAACTGATTCGGGCACCTGTCCACAACCTCTCTAAGTTTCCAATACGGCGTATTCCAATCACCTTAGCGATTAACTTTCATGAAGACATCATTAAAGTCCGTGAAGTACTGATTGATGTGGCCAACAAATACCCTTTGGTGCTTGCAGATCCCAAACCTGCTGTGACAGTCACCGCCTTTCGCGAATCGTCAATTGAGTTACTGTTTGCTGTGTGGTGCCAGCAAGATCACTATCTACAAGTCCGTGATGAAATGCAGGAACGGGTTCGTAATGGGTTCTTAGAGAACCAAATCGAGATTCCTGTACCCAAAATGGGTTTTGTTGATCACCCACTTTCACGTCCATTGTCTCATGAAGATATTGATCAATATACCAATGCCCAAGCTCTAAAACGTGAGCCAAATATCAAATAAATCAATGCAGCTCCTTATGATTCATACCGACATAAGGAGCTGAACTTGTTTAATTAGTCTTTTCTTCAAGTTCAGGCATCGGCGCAATATACGCGATTACCAACATCACTAGGCCAGCGCCCAAAAACGAAATCACACGGGTCAATGTGCCAATATGAGACAAGTCAAATAAGACCAGCTTGAGCGTCACCAAAACCAAAATACAGCCACCAAAAATCCATAGTGAGCGCAAATTACGCTTGGTTGCCGTCAACATACAAATGAATGCCAAACTGACCCAAAGCAAAGTAAAGCTCAATTGCACCAACGCATTTTCCCACATTTGCCAGTCATTATAAGGTGTTAGGAAGTAGACATGCAGCGCACGTAGCACCACATAACTACTCAGCCAAAGTAGACTCGACATCATCAAAATGGCACCTAGACTTTTTTCCAAACCTGCTTTCATCTGTAAATTCAGCATCCAAATAAACCCGATCAGCATCGCAATACTGATCAAGTCGAATGGGTTGAATATCGGCAACCAATATAGTTGAAAAGCTTGCTGGCTAAAGATCTGAGAACAGACGATCCAAAACAGCATAAGCACTAAGGTATTACGCGCCTGCCAAAACTTTCGCCACAAGTTTGGAGTGGGCTGCGCATAACACCATACGGCAAAGGCGAGCGGTAAAATAACGATGCTCAGATATGGCATACTTGGAATGAAGGTTAAACTGGTCAGCGCCAAACTCAATAAAGCACCCAAACTCACCCATTCCAGCTCATCCTCCACACCCTGTAGCGGGCGTAACCACAGCAAGGTGAGTAATCCGCTCGTTAAAGCAAACAATAGACGGTCTAAGCCAGAATGCCACATAATGATGCCATCATGGCTCAGGTCAACCAAGAAAATAAAGGCAACCGCATACAACGGAATCAGGCCAACCCATTTGGGCAATAGCCATGACCAACTGGCTTTGCGGTAGAGTAGCCACTCATTCAACACGCTATATAAAAGTGTAATGATCAGTAGCGCTATTGTTACCTGACTTTTACTGTCGATTTCATCTAAAAGCAAAATAAACAACATGCTGGTTGCTGAAAGCAGTTGTAAGCAAAAAAAGGCAATCGTGGCAAAAGACAACTGTTGTCTAAAGCGCTCTACACTGTTGGCAATGGCAACCACAGCAAAATAACTCAGACACAACGCCCAATAAACTTCCGTTGGAAAACGATTGAGCTCCACCACATAGTAGAGGCTCGACAGTCCTGCTACCGCCAATAAGCCCATTGCCAAATATCGACTCAAGCTCGAGGTACGATACAAAGCGTAGATAAAGATCAGCGCACCCTCGACACTCCAACCCACCACGCCCCACTGATCAGGCAGTAAAATGGGAGGTATCAACGCCAAAAAGACCAAAGACAAACTGAGATAACTTTGTGCAATCAGCTCAACACTGTGAGCTCTTTTTATAAGTTGATAAAGCATGGCATAGAGCGCTGCGAAGCCTAGACTGAAGCCTGCCTGCCAAGTCGCTTCCTCAAAATACATCACATACAAAAAAGCAAAAGCAACAATGGGTGCCGCAAAAATTAGAGCCACATCCAAGATCGGGTTCAACTTGAACTGAGTTAAATCCTCACGTGCCAACAGTTGACTATAACGAAAACTCAGCCAAATAAAGACGGCACTATGTGCTAAAACCAACAAGGTAAGCATGTCTCGCTCAGGCGCTTTACCTTGATAAAAAGCATACGCTCCACCTACGACCACCGTCATTAAAAAAGCAATTTGGTTAAGGACTTTCCACGGTCTGAACGTGCTTAAAACAGCAACCGCAATATTGATGACCAAATAGTAGGCCACCAGCTCTATCGCAGTGGCATTCCGTACAGGTAAGGTAAAAGGTGCTAAATAAGCAATGACCATCGCCATTAACGCTAGTTCAATCGACTGCTGTCTTAAACTAAGCCAAAGTGTCACTACCATCACCACCACAAAGCACAGGCTTGCAATTGCTAAACTTGCAATCACGGCGTTGTAGTAAGCAAAAAATAAAGTCAAAAATAAACCTGACAGTCCAAGTGCTTCCAAAGCCAAAGCAAAACTGCGGTTTTTGTGTTGAAGCATAGAACCAAAGAGCACGACAGATACACTCACCACTGCAACAAGACCCAGCTTAACCGCGAGACTCAACTGCCAATGCTCGGTGGCAAAACGCAATAATAAAATAAGCCCAATCAACAGCACCACGATTGCAACTTTTAACACAGGATTACCCTGCCACAGCCAGTGTTTCACTTGTTCACTGAGACTTAAATCATCTGTGTTATTTAGAACGGTAGACTTCGTGGGTAAAGGGGGAGAATTTTCAAATTCTGGGAAACGGTCGGATATAACCCGATGTGGCTGTGCTTGCACAGATAACAATAGATATTCTAGGCGACGCAACCAGCGAAAGAAAAAGAACAACCAACCACTGATCCCCAACCCAATGAGTCCGCCCCATTGCCCCACCATCCCGATTAAAATGACGAAAGACGCAAGGTAAAGCGGCACTTTTGACGTTGGCTGAAAAGCAATGCCCCGTTGTTCCGCCAACGTCGTACTGGGCTTTTCAATACTATCAACATAGTGCATGACACTCATGACCCAAGCGATTCCACACAATGCACTTAACAGTGGCACAGCTAAAAACCATGCTGCAATTGCAACAATGGTCAGCCCCATTAACCACATCATGCGAATTTCACGCTGTCCAGTTTGCATCCGTTCTCAATCTCTTTTTCTCATCTTCAAATAATACATCAGCTTGGCGTCACTATTTAAGCGCTGAACGGTAACCATCTATGCCAATCGGTACATCAATACACTTTGTTCTGTGGCAAAATCACGTACAATGAACAGGTTATTTGGATAAGGAATCTTGCAATGCCACCATTTGTCTTGGTCGATGGCTCATACTTTTTATTTCGTGCTTTTCATGCTTTGCCACCGCTCACCACGTCAACTGGCTTACATACCAATGCAATTCGTGGGGCAATTTCTGCGATCTAGAAACTGATGCGTCGTACTCAACCAAC
>NZ_DKIK01000125.1:0-7064 GCF_002454215.1 Acinetobacter sp. UBA6720 | reverse complement strand
AACGTCATATTATGCACCTCTTCTCTATAAAAAGATGCACTATTCTTAAATGCTTTATGTATAGCGAGTAGATGATTTATCCACTTTTACCCGCTCTACACCGCATATTTCTTCTATATAGCTCAAAACGATTTATATGATCAATAATATCGACATTGAACACACACAACTGTTATAGAGTTTCACGTATAATTCCACAAATTTCTAAATAAAAAAAGGATTCTACGTATGAGCGCTCGTCACTCACGTTTGATTATTCTCGGTTCAGGCCCTGCAGGTTACAGCGCTGCGGTATATGCTGCGCGTGCCAACTTAAAGCCGACATTGATTGCAGGTATCCAACTCGGTGGTCAGCTCACCACAACGACTGAAGTGGATAACTGGCCGGGTGACCCTGAAGGCTTAACAGGCCCTGCACTGATGGAACGTATGCAAGCACATGCGGAACGTTTTGGTACTGAAATCATCTACGATCATATCAATGAAGTCGATCTTTCTGTACGTCCATTCGTCCTTAAAGGTGATATGGATGAGTTCACCTGTGATGCACTGATTATTGCCACAGGTGCAACTGCTCAGTACCTAGGTCTTGAATCTGAAGCTGCTTTTATGGGTCAAGGCGTGAGTGCATGTGCAACCTGTGATGGTTTCTTCTACAAAAACCAAAAAGTCATGGTTGTGGGTGGAGGCAATACTGCCGTTGAAGAGGCGCTGTATTTGTCTAACATTGCATCGCATGTGACTTTGGTTCACCGTCGTGATTCATTGCGTTCTGAAAAAATTCTTCAAGATCATTTATTTGAAAAAGAAAAAGAAGGAAAAATCAGCATCATTTGGAATCACCAAGTCGATGAAGTGTTAGGTGACAACACGGGCGTAACCGCAGTTCGCTTAAAATCAACTCAAGACGAATCGACCCAAGACGTTGATGTACAAGGTTTATTTGTTGCAATTGGTCATAAACCAAACAGTTCAATGTTTGATGGTCAATTGAACTTACGTGATGGCTATATCCAAGTTCAAAGCGGTACATCTGGTAATGCCACCGCTGCTTCTGTCGCAGGTGTATTCGCAGCAGGTGATATTGCAGATAGTGTTTATCGTCAAGCAATCACTTCAGCAGGTTCAGGCTGTATGGCTGCACTAGATGCGGAAAAATATTTGGATGCTTTAGGCGAATAATCTAAGCCTTTAAAAAAGACCGCCCACAATGGGCGGTTTTTTTATGTATGATCTAAGGGTCATTTTTTATCATGTTTCGACTTTACTATGCAGCAGTTACCGCCTTCTGAGTATATCTTTCCCGATCCGCTTGAAGTTGACCCCGAGGGTGAAGGCTTAATTTGTATCGGTGCAGACCTCTCCCCGTCTACCCTGTTTGAGGCTTATAGCCATGGTCTCTTTCCATGGTTCTCCGCAGGTGAACCCATTTGCTGGTGGAGCCCTGAACCACGTTGCATCATCCGACCGCAGGATTATCAGCCCAGTAAAACCCTACTTCGTAGCATGAAAAAGCAAGATTATCGCATCACCATCAATCAAGCTTTTGAACGGGTGATCCGTGCCTGTTCACTGCCACGTAGCTATGCCAATGACACATGGATCAGTGAAGATATTATTGAGGGTTATTGTGACATGTTTGATGCAGGCTATGGCTATAGTGTCGAGGTTTGGGATCAAACACGCTTAGTCGGAGGGCTTTATGGTGTCAGCATCGGCAAAGGTTGTTTTGGGGAGTCTATGTTCAGTACCGAAACTGATGTTTCAAAAATGGCATTTTATACACTGATGTTGATTGGACGTGAAAATGAACTACCTTGGATCGACTGCCAATTGGTCAATGATCATCTGTTGAGCCTCGGTGCTTGTACACTTTCTCGTCAAACCTACTTAAAATCGTTACAAGATGTTGTAAATCAACCTGCTATTGATTGGAAAATATATCAGGAGGGTGTATTTTCAAGTAAAACAATAGCGCAGAATGCGCGACTGATTGAATAAAGAATAATAGAGGGATTTACTATGAATTCGTATCACCCGAAGTCCCTACTGAATGATTTACAGTATTACATTACCCCACCGCATGACTGTAGCTATCTAGAAAAAAAGTCAGCTCGGATGGTGTTCCTCGATCCAGCACATCGTATTGATGTGGTTACACTGTCCGAACTTTCTCGTGTCGGTTTCCGTCGCAGTGGAGATTTTGTCTACCGCCCAGAGTGTCATCTGTGTCGACAGTGTTTGTCTAGCCGTGTACCTGTACGCGAATTTAAAATGAATAGCAGTCAAAAAAAGGCATGGAAACGCAACCAAGACCTTACTTTAAAGATTACTCGCACGGCAGATGCCACTAAAAAGCATTATGACTTATATGAGCGTTATATCTTTAAACGCCATGCCGATGGAGATATGTTCCCACCTAGTCGTGACCAATTTGATAAATTTCTCGTGCACAGCTGTACTGATAGCTTTTTCCTAGAACTATGGAAAGAAGACCGCCTCATCTGTGTTTCGACTTGTGACCCTTTAGATGATGGCTTATCTGCGGTCTACACGTTTTTTGACCCCGATGAAAGCAAACGCTCACTGGGGGCTTTTGCCATCTTAAAACAAATTGAGCTTGCTAAAGCACGTGCTTTACAGTTTGTGTACTTGGGTTACTGGGTACCACACTCAGAAAAAATGAACTACAAATCGCAATATTTGCCTTTAGAGCTACTCATTGATGGCCAATGGCGTCGACTCAACCACAGTCTCAGTACAGAAGAAGTCGAGCAATTGGGAAACTCATTAATGACCACCCTACCTTCGGGCTGGAATAATGCCATTATTAAATAGTCATCGTATTCAATTCAACTTTTCGATTATTTAAACAGTTCGGCAAAGTCATCACTGCACGATTTCACCATAATAATGGCATGCTCACGAGTCCCATCGGGTTTAGGATAATAATTTTTCCGCAGATCAATCTGATGAAAACCCGACTTTTCATACAATGCAATGGCCGCCTGATTGCTCTCACGGACTTCTAAAAAGACTTGCAGTGGGTTGTTTTTGAGTTGTGCCAATGAAGCATCGAGCAGTTGATAACCCAGCCCTTTGCCTTGCTGACTCGGATGAATAGCCATCAACAGTAAATTGGCTTCATCAAGTACAGGTTGCAGGATACAAAATCCGACCACCTGCCCCGCCTGCTCAATCACGGTACTCTGATAAGACTGGATTGACTCTTGAAACTGTTGCAAGCTCCAAGGATGGGTTTGAACTAAACGCTCAATCTGAACGACTTGATCTAAGTCTGCAGTGTGCATTAAACGAATCATCTTCGTTTATCTTTCTAAAATAAGGATGCAGCATTATAAAAAATTTGTAGCTAAAATCGAATACAAAAATGAGCGATTTATATCGCTCAAAGTGTCAATACAACTTAAAAACCTAACTTTGCTTTCCACTTTTCCAGTAAAGCATCGGTATCGTGGTCATTGGGGTGAAAACCGGGTTTGAAATACATCATCATTTCACGCCCCATCCCCGTTATAATGCCTTTCGATGGGCTATATCCATAGGTATAAATATCTTTTAATGCCGCCATGTTCAACAGTTTGTCTTGTCGCAATAACCGAAATACGAAATACGACTGTACAAGGAACAGAATTGCCATTGCTGCAACCAAAGAACTGGTTCTTAAAAGATATGCTTTTAAGCCTTTACCAAAAACGCCTTCAAAAACATCATAAGCCACTGCTTTATGTTCATTTTCTTCAATCGCATGCCATAACCACATGGTTTTCATGGTTTCATCTGTCATGAGTTCTTGGATATGTTTATTGACCAACAGTTGGGAGGCAATCGTTGCAGTAAAATGCTCTAACGCTGTAGTTGCGGTTAAATCGACCATTTCTTGAGTGATGCCCACAGGTTTACCTAAAAAAGCAAATACTTTACGCGTGGTCTGAATCGCACGATCAGTATAGTGATCAAGGGTTGCCACATCATGTCCATATTTTTGTGCTGAAGCATTAAAGCCTTCATGCTCTTGCGTATGCATCGCCTCTTGACCAATAAAGGCTGAAATTTCCTTTTGCAGTTCAGCATTGTCTTTGATTGCTGGATGCTGGCGTACGGCACGGACACTGTCGATAAAAAACATCTCACCTGCTGGAAAGAGTGCCGATAACGCTGTCATAAAATGGGTCAGCCCTGCCGAACCATTCATCCAATATTCAGGCACATTTTCAAACTCAAAGTTCATTCGACGTACAGGGAAACTCGCGCCTGCGCGATTGGTAATTTTTACCTTGGCATTCATCTTTCAGCTCCTATGAACATCCGATAAAGATATTCAATCCTTATATTTATTCTGTCTTTTTATCTTACGTGATTAGGCTCTGCCCATAAGTGCAGTTAAGGTCAGCAAAATATCAGTTTAGGACAGTTTTAGAGCTAAATTGTTAGACAATCCACCCCACACCCAGATCCACCTAAAGATAGAAAGTTAGTACAAACAAAGATGATGAGCATAAAAATAAGGCATTAGGCCTCATTTTTTATGCTGCTACTGCACCAAGTGCACGGGAACTTTTTCCTTTAAAAAGCCGATTTGCAAAGCAATATTCTTTTCAAAAACTTCACCTGAGCAAAGTTCAAAATGATTACTTTGCAGCATGTAATAGCGTGCATTTGGCATTTTATGGACCGCCGCACGTATTGCTGTTTCTGGAATGACTGTATCGTTTTGCCCTGAAATCACCAAAATTGGCATATTCAATTTATGCACGGAACGAATCGGGTTATATAATGGTACCTCTAAGAAGATACGGGCCCGAGTTTTGTTTTCCCCCAGTTCGCATTCTCGGGAAGTTGCGACAGATAACCCTCTCAGGCATCTGCTGTGGTCATGGCCGCATCATCCTGCACATGCCCAACAATTGGACGATAAACGGGTTTATCGAGCAAGCCACCCATCAAGTCACAAAGACCAGCAACACTCAAACAGGCCAATTTTGCCAGTGGAACACCTTTCAAACTGGATAAACCACTGACAAGCGCTGCTTGAAGTAATACTGCACAAATTTCTGGATGATTGGCTGCAGTTTGAATCGCATGCCCACCCGAGAAAGAATACCCCCACCACTCATAAAACTTAATTGTTTTATATTCATGCCCATATTCCCTTTTCGGCAATTAATTTTGGCGCATGTCTTCATCTACAGCATACGCCAAAGCCTTCCCCAACTTATGCTGCCTTCACTTTTCCTTTAGGCTTCTCTAAAACAACTGACCAAACCAGATTCGGACTATCAACGGATTGGTTAAACATTTCTGTATCTTTTTCAAGATTATGGCTAACAAACCATTCGGAAGACTTTCCTTGACGCGGCAAGACCCAATCCCCTCGTTGTACATAACCCGATTGCATGCCATATACGATACTATGCTCTGTCTTCTCATTAATTGGTGCAACCGCTTTAACAGCAGCCATTTGACGAATATCCAATTCATTGATTAAGCGACAAATATAATCACACGCTAAATCAATTTTGAGTGTCCAAGGCGCATTGGTATAACCAAATAAGTACGCAAAATTAGGAACATCCTGAATTAATGTTCCTCTATAACTCATTTTTTCATTCGGTTTAATCTGCTCTTTATCGACCGAAATTTGAATCCCCCCAAGCATCTGCAACTCAAGGCCTGTCGCACTTACAATAATATCTGCATCAAGCATTTCACCTGATTTCAACAAAATACCCTTTTCGGTAAAACACTCAATATGATCTGTTACAACAGAAGCTTTACCTTCGCGAATTACAGCAAATAAATCATTATCTGGAATAGCACAAAGACGCTCATCCCAAGGCATATATTTCGGTGTGAAGTGGGACATATCATAGTGCTCACCCAACGCTTTTTGCGCATTTGACAGCAAGAATGAGCGCATTTTATTTGGGAAACGACGTGATAATTTATAAATACCACGCTGCATAAAGATATTACGCTTACGGAAAATTTTATACACCAACTCTTCAGATAAGACTTTTCGGCAGGCATCAACCAATTTGTCGGTATTTGGCACATTAATCACATAACTTGGAGAACGCTGCAACATCGTGATATGCGCCGTCTCATTTGCCATCGCAGGAATTAAGGTCACCGCAGTTGCGCCACTGCCAATCACCACCACACGTTTGTTTTTATAATCTAAGTTCTCTGGCCAGTGCTGCGGATGTACAAATTGCCCTTTAAAATTTTCCAAACCTTGATACTTTGGCGTATAACCTTGATCGTGGTTATAATAACCTGTAGCGGTGATCAGATAATTACAACCAAATTGACATACTTCGCCCGTTGCCTCATCTATCGCATCTACCGTCCAACGATTGGTTCGAGTGGAAAAATTTGCTGAGTTAATTTTAATACCGTACTGAATTTTCTGATCAATACCAAATTTTTCAGCAGTGTCTTTTAAATAGCTTTTTATGGACTCTCCAGCAGCTAAAACTTGATTACTATTCCAAGGGCTGAACTTAAAGCCAAAACTAATCACATCTGAGTCAGAGCGGATTCCAGGATAACGAAAAAGATCCCACGTCCCGCCTAAAGCCTGACGACGTTCTAAAATAGTAAATGATTTGTGCGGGCTTTGTTGAGTTAATTGGCATCCCATACCAATACCCGAAAGCCCTGCTCCGATGATGACGACATCATATTCCTTTTGCATTTTGCATCTCCTTGTCGCTTTTGTATTTTTCTTCCATTTATACTAATTCTTATGAAAATTAAAACTTGACATAATGAGACAGATATTTAACTCTAGGAGACAGGCTTAATAAGGGATAAGAATTGAATTTACACCTTCTTTACAGCACATAAGCAACTAATTTATATAATTTTTATTAAAAACAATCGTAAAACAAAACCATCTTATTACTAAATAAGTTTCATAAAAGCTTATCAATATTGCACTGCGGCAATAACTAACAATCCAACAAACAAAACATCTAACTAGATGCCATAAAAAAAGCGCCCCAAAGGGGCGCTTTTTCACACAATCAGATGATTAT
>NZ_DKIK01000092.1:0-8325 GCF_002454215.1 Acinetobacter sp. UBA6720 | reverse complement strand
CTACGGCGCATTCGTTGATCTTGGCGGTATTGATGGTCTTCTTCACATCACTGACATGGCTTGGAAACGTATCAAGCATCCATCAGAAGTGGTTGAAGTTGGTCAAGAAGTTACTGTTAAAGTACTTAAATTTGACAAAGAACGTAACCGCGTATCTTTAGGTCTTAAGCAATTAGGCGAAGATCCATGGTTGGCGATCATGAGCCGTTATCCTAAAGGTTCTATCGTTAAAGCTCGCGTAACTAACTTAACTGACTACGGCTGTTTTGCAGAAATCGCTGAAGGCGTTGAAGGTTTAGTACACGTTTCTGAAATGGACCACACAAACAAAAACATCCACCCATCTAAAGTTGTTCAGATTGGTGATGAAGTTGATGTTATGGTTCTTGAAGTTGACGAAGAACGTCGTCGTATTTCTCTTGGTATCAAACAAACTCGTGCTAACCCATGGGAAGAGTTTGCTAAGAACCACGACAAAGGTGAAAAGGTTTCAGGTACTATCAAGTCAATCACTGACTTCGGTATCTTCATCGGTTTACCAGGCGGTATTGATGGTCTAGTTCACTTGTCTGATATTTCTTGGAACGAACAAGGTGAAGAAGCGATTCGTCGTTACAAGAAAGGTGATACTGTTGAAGCGGTTATCCTTTCTGTAGATGCTGAAGGCAACCGTATCAGCCTTGGTATCAAACAAATGAACAGCGATCCGTTCAACGATTTCTTAGCTGCTAACGAACGCGGTGCGCTTGTTAAAGGTACTGTAACTGCTGTTGACGCTCGTGGCGCAACTGTTAAGTTAGCTGACGAAGTTGAAGCGACTCTTAAAGCATCTGAAATCAATCGCGACCGCGTTGAAGATGCAACTAAGTTCCTTGAAGTTGGTCAAGAAGTTGAAGCTAAAATCATCAACGTAGATCGTAAATCTCGCTCTATCAACTTGTCTATCAAAGCGAAAGACGAAGCTGAAGAGAAAGAAGCAGTTGCTAACTTGAAGACAGCAGCTAACGGTCAAGACAATGGTCCTAAGACTATTGGTGATTTGATCAAAGCTCAAATGGGCAACTAAGTAGATGTTTAAATTGTATTGTTAATGTAAGTTAACTAATACTTTTTACACAAATACAATAAACGGTAGCGTAGTATTCACTTATTACGCTACCGTTTTGTATTTAAACAGGTTATTATCATTCTATCTACATGGTAGCTTGATAATTAAAGAGGTCGCAGATGACTACGGAAGCACTTAATAAGTCTGACTTAATAGAGCGTATTTCTCTAAAAAATCCACACTTAGCAGAGCCACTAGTGGAAGAAGCTGTTAAGATTATGATTGATCAAATGATTGCATCACTATCTTCTGATAGCCGTATTGAAATTCGTGGTTTTGGGAGTTTTGCACTTCACCATCGTGAGCCTCGTGTAGGTCGTAACCCTAAAACAGGTAAGTCGGTAGAGGTGGCTGCTAAAGCTGTTCCACATTTTAAACCAGGTAAAGCATTACGTGATGCAGTAAACGATTCTGCAGACTAATAAAATTTATCGGGGTGTTTATGCGTTACGTATTATTCGCATTATTAATTGTACTGTTTGGCTATTGTTTAGCTTTAGTACTGCAAAACGGAACTGAGCTTACTGTTGATCTGTTGTTTATACAGGTTCCAGCAATGCGTCTAGGTTTGTTGTTATTGTTAACAATGGCGCTAGGGATTGTTTTGGGTTTGTTGATTGGTGTTCAGGTATTTCGTGTATTCCAGAAAAGTTGGGAAATTAAGCGATTACGTAAAGATATTGATCACCTCCGTAAAGAACAAATTCATGCGGCGCAGTTGGCTGCTGCTGAAGCTGCAGCACATACAAGACATGAAAAAACGGTGTTAGATATCAATCCGAATGATCGTCCATCTACACCGCTTTGAGCCACAATATGAAGTAAGGTTTTTGTTTTACCAAATATTGAAGCTAGTTTGATTTAAACGCCTTTGGATATATGGCCAAAGGCGTTTTTTATTGTGCATTAATCTATTGATAATGATATAAAATTATATAAATAAAGAGCTTGGTTTGAATTTTGAATAGTTTTTAGAAAAAATAGTCTTGGTCGTTTTAGGCTTAATCCGTATAATGCCATAATTTTGTCAGTTTGAAGGGTCTCCTCATGAGTATTATCGTTGCCTTAGATGCAAAAAGTCATTATGACGCAATGACGATTGCTGGGCAATTAGACCCTCAATTATGCCGTGTGAAAGTTGGTAAAGAATTATTTACCCATGAAGGCTCATCTATCGTTAAAGCTTTACATCGTGAAGGCTTTGAAGTGTTCTTAGATTTAAAATTTCATGATATTCCAAATACCACTGCGCAAGCGGTGTGTGCTGCGGCAGAAATGGGCGTTTGGATGGTGAATGTCCATGCTTCAGGCGGCCGAAAAATGATGGAAACTTGTGTCGAACGTTTAAAAGCGGGAAATTATAATACCCAGCTCATTGCAGTAACGGTCCTGACTTCGATGGGTCGTGAAGATTTAGCCGATATCGGCCTCGATATTGAACCCTTTGAACAAGTCAAACGTTTAGCAAAATTGACCAAAGACAGTGGTTTAGATGGCGTAGTGTGTTCAGCACAAGAAGCAAAAATGTTACGTGAAACGCTTGGTTCAGAGTTCGCATTGGTAACTCCAGGTATTCGCCCTGAAGGTTCGAGTGCAGATGACCAAAAACGTATTGTAACGCCAAAGCAAGCCATGCTAGATGGCGCAACTCATTTAGTCATTGGTCGTCCAATTACGCAGTCTGCTAACCCATGTCAAACGCTTAAAGACATTCTAGCAACGCTCTAAATATAAAACTCTAAAAAGCCTTTCATTTGAAAGGCTTTTTTTATACATTCTTTTTTAAAAGAATCATTTGAGCTTAAGCTGATTATACCAAAGCAAAATACTGAATTACGCAGTGCGACTGTAAATGAAGCCGGATTTAAAAGAACAAGATGAAGACTCCACGTTCATCTGCTTGGGTATCAGCCATAGCTGTTGTTCAGCTATCAGCTAGGTGCAACAATGGTTGAGGCGGTGGATGATCTGGTGAAAAAAATTGATATAAGCTGAGTCAGTTTATTTTAAAAGATGAAAAGAGAAATGTTGAGTACAGCATCACACCTCATGTGAAGAGGCGTGATGATCGTGAGATGACTTATACTGCTGCCAAGACACTGACAACAATAGGCGCCAGCACAGACAAGATAAAACCGCTTACCATGGCATGTGGGATAAAATCATTTCCACACGCTTGTTTGACCATAGGTAGGGTAACATCCATGGCAGTAGCTCCTGCGGAGGATATGGCAGAGCGTGGATATCGCCAGCCAATAATGTACATGAACACAATTGCAAAGATTTCTCTAAACAGGTCGTTCATGAGGGCAATACTACCCAAATGTGCATTTTTTAATTCCGTGACCACAATCCCCGTCATCGAGTAGAAACCATAGCCTTGAGACAGCATAATTAGATCTTTTAATTGCAAATCAGGTACAAAATAAGCAGTCACAAATGCACCAATTAATGAACCAAGGATACAACCAAGTGGCACGAGCAGTATTTGCCAATTTAACCATGAGCGATCGAGTGGTGAATAGGCCAAATCAAGCCCAATGAGGAACATGAAAACCAAGAGTAAGTTCCATGTGCTGATATGAAGGGTATAGCCGAAACTTGATGATAGCTCTGCCAAAGCATAACCCAATCCTAATGCAATAAATGCATAACTGATATTGATTAAAGACTTAGTCACTAGACTCATGGACACTTTGCCATGACTTGGTTGATAACCTAAAAGTTTGAATAAGATATAGCAACAAACAAAAGCCCCGAGGCTGGTCATAACTGCTAAAAGAGCCGCATGATTAAGTATCTGCAAAGGTTGGGCAATGCTATGTAATGTGGTTGAGAATTCAACCGCAATTGCAATTAAGAGAATATAGGTAAAATAAGGCAGGATTTGAAACGCAAGTCGTTCAAGCCATTTGGGTAAACGACGCGCCAAAACAAATCCAAGTGCTAAACAAACCAAAAGCTGGAAAATCAACCAAAAAGATTGCATGTCAAATAAAGTGTGAAAAAATACTGACTTATTATGACCGCGATCTTAATTGATTGCTTGACTATCTTGCTTGGAATTTAAAAAACGATAGTCTGCAGGATTAACTTTTCGTGTTTTCAGCCAATATTTCCAGGTATAGGTAGGCCATAAAGAGAAATTTTTCCCGTCCTCTTGTTGATACCAACTCACACAGCCAGATTGCCAAATGGTATTGGTAAATTGACTTTGTAGATGTTGATTAAACTGATCTTGAGTATCTGCTTTCACAACGATTGCTTGAGATTGCGTTTTTTGTGTCATCTCGATGAGCTGTAAAATGTAATTCACTTGCGACTCAATCATAAAAATAACCGAGTTATGACCTAAGACTGTATTGGGCCCTAAAAGCTGGAATAAGTTAGGGAAGCCTTTGGTGTTAATCCCATAGTAACTTTCGGCGCCATTTTTCAATGCCTCTGTCAGCTCGATATGATTTAGTCCTGTACAGCTAAAAGATTTGAGGTAAATACGAGGGTCGGTCACAAAACCTGTGCCATAGATCAGGCAGTCAATTGCACGCTTTTTCCCATCTTGGGTGATGATACTGTCCTCAGTTAACTCCAAAATATCATCGGTAATCAATTCAACATTTTTACGGTTAAAGCTTGGATAATATTTGTTGGAGACCAATATTCGTTTACAACCCATAATATAGTTAGGAACTAATTTCTCCGCAGTCGCAGAATCTTTTACTTGATGGCGAATATAGGCTTCTGCTAGTTTTTGTGCATATTTCATGACCTGTGGTTTCATAATGGGAACTACACGAGATTCATTTGACCAATAAAGTCGGGCACGGTGAATTTTTCGGAACCAATCAAATCGATCAAACAGCCTTTTTTCAATCGGTAAATAACGACGTTCATCCCGAGGAATAACCCATGCAGCTGTCCTTTGTAGTACGTAAAGTTGTTTCACTTTTTCTGCAATTTCAGGAATATATTGAATCGCACTGCCGCCTGTGCCAATGGAAGCAACATTTTTATTGTTAAGGTCGTAATTATGATCCCACTGTGATGAATGGAAAACTTTGCCTGTAAATTTCTCAATGCCTGCAATATACGGGATTTGTGGTACATGCAATGGACCTGAGGCAAAAATCACAAATTGAGCAGTCAGTATTTCTGTTTGATTGAGTTTCAACTCCCAGATGCATTTATTTTCTAAGTAACGGGCTGAGCTGACTTCGGTATTAAAATGGATATAAGACTGCAATTGATGTTGAGTAGTCAGTGTTTGCATGTATTGATAAATTTCAGGTGCTTCAGCATAACGTTTAGACCAATCAGTCTTGGGTGAAAAAGATAGAGAATATAAGTGAGACTGCACATCGCAAGCAGCGCCTGGATATTGGTTCTCACGCCAAGTTCCGCCTATTTCACTGGCTTTTTCTAAAATGATAAAGTCTTGAATATTACTTTCTAACAGGCGAATCGCCATAGCTAAGCCACCAAAACCTGCGCCAATAATAGCGATCCGTGCATGAGGAGCGTTTAAGCTTGAATTTGCTGCCTGCATAAGAATTTCCTTTTTTGTTTTGATTGATTGTAGAGCAATGTTTAACAAGATCTATGATAGAGCTGACATTAAAATTGATAGATTCGGCAATTGTTGAGTGCTGGATGGTTGTAGTAAAACATAGCCCAATATTTTGCTTTTAATTGATTATGAAACGTTCTGTACTTGGCTTGATGTATTTGATTCAAGGAATGCGTAAAGCAGGAGTCGCAGTCGATCAAAAGTTACAAAGCATTGGTTTGCGTGTAGAGTCGCTTGATCCGAATGCGATCATCCATCCTGCTCTAGAGTGGGATATTTTGAAAATCATTGCAGAAGGTATTGAGCCTGAGCAGGGCTTGTTCATCGGTCAGCATTACGCTCTGGCAGGTTACGGTCCTTTACTCATGTTATTGATGACCAGCCCGACGACACACACAGCATTGGAACAGGGTATCCGCTATCAGAGTTTGACGCATTTAAGTGGCTTATTAGGTTTGAAAAAACAAAATGAGCAAGTGGCACTGTGTTATTTACCACGTGACTTGCAAACACCATTGGGACAGTTACGAGCACATTCTGAAATCGCGGGAACCTATAAGTTCCTACAAGATATTTATAAGATGATTGGGTTAGAGATGCCTGAGATTCGGATGACTTTACCTGTTGCACGACCTGAAGATGCGAAGAAGCTTGCGCTCTATCGGCAGGTTTATGGTCAGCAAGTGAGTTTTGGTACACAGCAGGCTGAATTTTGGTTTGATGAGCGTATGCTTAATATACCTATTCCTTCAGCAGATGCTATGACATTCAACGTGTATGCGGGTAAATGTCAGGCAGAATTGCAACGTTTGGAAGAAACCGCTGAACAGCCAAGTTTGATTCAACGTGTACAAGATTATTTGGAGTTGCAGCGGGGGTTACTACCGACTATGGCAGAAACAGCACAAGCGCTGAACTTGCCAGAGCGAACATTGAGGCACCAGTTGCAACAGTTAAATAGCAGTTATAAACAAATTCGTGAGCAATTAATGAAAGATCGTGCACTACATTTGATGGAATATCAGGAATATTCCATTGAAATGATTGCAGAGTTATTGGGCTATTCAGAGCCAGCAGCTTTCAATCATGCATTTAAGCGTTGGTTTGGTTATAGTCCACGACAATATGGGAAATAGCCTAAGCATAATCATGCCAAAGTGTTATAGATTAACTTTTCCACTCCGCTATAATTGATATAGCCTAAAAATAGTATTAAATGATATGTCAGATTTTAATTCACCTACCGCATTCAGCCCTTTATCTCCTGCCGAGCGTTATGCTCAAGCCTTAGCATCTGGACAGTTTATGCCCGATGACGCGCAAGCACAGGCCGTACACGAGTTGGATCGCGTTTGGCATGAATTAATTCAACGTTTTAAGGCATCAAAAAAGGCATTCCGTCGTTTCCGCCGTCAAACCTCTCCACGTGGTGTATATATGTGGGGTGGTGTAGGCCGGGGTAAAACATGGCTGATGGATCAGTTTTATGACTCAATTCCGTTTCGCCGTAAAACGCGCATGCACTTTCATCATTTTATGCAACACGTGCATCGTGAGCTCAACAAGCTTTCAGGTCAGCGTAATCCTTTAGATGCAGTTGCTGATCAAATTTATAAAGAAGCGGTGGTCATTTGTTTCGATGAGTTTTTCGTCTCGAATGTGACGGATGCCATGATTCTCAGTGATTTGTTCCAAAAGCTTTTTGCACGTGGCATTACCTTGGTGGCGACCTCAAACATTGCACCAGATGGTTTATATAAAAATGGCATTCACCGTGATCGTTTCATTCCAACCATTGAAATGGTGAAACAACAGTGTGTGATTTTAAATGTGGATGCGGGCGTGGACTACCGTTTACGTGTTTTAAAACAGGCGCAACTCTTTAAATCGCCTTTAACACATGAACACCAACGTTGGATCGCACAGCGTTTTAGCGCATTGACACAAACCCAAACCATTTCAGATGAGCCGATTATTATTAATAATCGTATTGTGGAAACGGTGGGACATACTGAAGATGTCTTATGGTGTGAGTATTCTGAGCTGTGTTTAAAACCACGGAGTCCTGCTGACTTTATTGAAATTGCAAATATTTATAATACGGTGTTGGTAAGCAATGTACCGCACTTAACAGACTATCTTTCTGAAGGGACACGTCGTTTTATTTATTTGGTCGATGAGTTTTATGACCGTGGGGTAAAACTGATTTTAACCTCAGAAGATACGATTATTGATTTGTACTCTGGTGATAAATTAGCCTTTGAAATTGAACGCACGCGTTCACGTTTATTGGAAATGCAATCAGATGATTACTTGAATGAAGCGCATCGACAAATACAAGCTGAAGCAAGTAAACAACAAGAAGAAATCTAAAAGTTAAAGCATCCGAAAGGATGCTTTTTTTATGTGCATTTTCATTGTTTATTTTATCGACTTTTTTTTATAAACATGGCTTAATCAGGGTTGAAAAACAGGGAGAATATTGGTTTTAAGTGTGAAATATAAGCAAAACTGCACTTAAGTCTAATTTCGACATTTCAAAAACTTAATAAACTATTAAAGAGCATTTTGTAAATTGATAGTGCTTGTGCTTTGAGCAGTATATTATTTGGTAGCTTTTTTACGGTATTAAATAAAAAATGATCACTAT